>CAYFVS010000034.1:0-4066 GCA_964346565.1 uncultured candidatus Brocadiaceae bacterium
GCAGCGGGGGCAAGAGGCGGAGTGTCGGGCCGGCCTGGTGAGTGCCGGCTCAACGCGGCCTCCGTGTTCCCTTGACTTCTACCTATGCTGTGGTAGAATAGAGGCTCCTGTGTCTCCGGTGCGTCCCGGAGGCACAGTTGTTTTCTGGCTTCTGTTCCGCGGAGCGCGCACGTGGCAGAGGATCGGATTCGCATCCGCATGGAGGCATACGACCACCGTGTGTTGGACCGCTCCGCGCAGAAGATCGTGGAGACGGCGATTCGCACCGGCGCGAGGGTGAGCGGTCCCGTCTTGCTGCCGACGCACATAGAAAGGTACACTGTCCTGCGCTCGCCCCACGTGGACAAGCGCTCGCGTGAGCAGTTCGAGATACGGACGCACAAGCGCTTGATTGACATCATGGACCCGACTGTCCGCACGGTGGACGCCTTGAACAACCTGAAGGTGCCCGCCGGCGTGGAGATCAAGATCAAGGTATAAGAGCGGCGGCCGTGGAAATCGGCCGGTCTGCCCGGCGTCGGGAGCTTGGCGATGCCGGGTTCGGGACCGCTGAGAGCATCTCGTACAGCTCTCACGTAGCAGCCCTGACGGGTAGGACCGCAAGGGTCTGCCAGGGCCGTCGTTGTATGGGTTGCCTCCATTCACAACCCGCGGGGCGTATGCGCTAATACGTCTTTTCCCCCGGCCCATCGGGGCACGGTTGTGCGGCGGCGTGCCCCGGCCGAGGCGGCAGGGGAGTCCGGAAGCTGTCCAGTGGAGCTTTGCGTACGGCGGAGGACCGTCCAGATGGTGCAGTCGCTCATAGGCAGGAAGGTCGGCATGACCCAGGTCTTCGACGACGAAGGCCGGCGGGTGCCGGTGACCGTCCTGCAGGTCGGCCCTTGCCGCGTCGTGCAGGTTAAGACTGTGGAGGCTGACAACGTGGACGCCGTGCAGATAGGGTTCGATGAGCGCAAGCCGAAGAACGTCAACCAGCCGCTGAGCGGCCACTTCGACAAGGCCGGCATCCCGCCGCAGAGGGTGTTGCGGGACGTAACTCTGGAACCGGAGGACTCACCTGAGCCCGGCCAGGAGCTGCGGGTGGACGTCTTCGAGGGCGTCTCCCACGTGGACGTGACGGGCGTGAGCAAGGGGCGGGGATTCGCCGGCGTGGTGCGGCGGCACGGGTTCAGCGGAGCCCCGGCCACCCACGGCGGGCGCTTCGGCCGCGGGCCCGGGTCCATCGGCACCAGCGCCACCCCGGCACGCGTGCTGAGGGGCAAGAAGATGGCCGGCCACATGGGCGCGGAGCAGGTGACCGTGCGCAATCTGGAGGTGGTCAAGCTGGATCCGGAGCACGATCTGATGCTGGTCAAGGGCGCAGTGCCCGGCAGCAAAGGCAACTACGTCATGGTGCGCAAGGCCGTCCTGTCGCCGGGCGCCAAACGGTAGCGGACGGGAGAGCGATGCAGATACCGGTATACAGCCCCGAGGGTGACCTGGTCGAGCAGGTGGACGTCGACGAAGCCGTGCTCGGCGGGAAGCCCAACATGGCGCTGATCCGGCAGGCCGTGCTGGCCCACGAGGCCAACTGCCGCGTGGGGACGGCGCGCGTGAAGAGGCGCCGGGAAGTGGTGCGCTCCGGCCGGAAGCCCTGGTCCCAAAAGCATACCGGGCGGGCCCGGCACGGCGACCGCGGCAGCCCCATCTGGGTGGGCGGCGGCTCGGCCCACGGCCCCAGGCCGCGCGACCACAGCCAGCGGATGCCCCGTAAGGCCCGCCGGAAGGCCACTTACTCTGCGTTCCTGGCCAAGGCGCTTGACGGCGAGGTCATGGCCCTCAGCGAGGTGCCGCTGCCCGAAGCGAAGACGCGCCACGTTGCCGGCATCCTGCGCAACCTGGGCGTGGAGGGCACCTTCCTGATGGTCGTACTCGAGCATGCCGCCGAGCTATGGAGGTGCACTCGCAACATCCAGGGCGCCGCCATGTGCACCTGGGAGGAACTGAATGCTTACCGGATGATCCGGCCCGGCCGGGTCATCTTTCTTTTGGGGGCCCTGGAGCGGTTCCTGTCGCGGGCTGTGGGCATGGAAGCTTTAGATGCCCTCGTGGAGGAGGAGCTCCTTGGATAGCCACGAGGTGATCATCAGACCGCTGCACACGGAGAAAGGCGTCGAGGATATCCGTGCCAACAACTCCTATCACTTCGAAGTGCACCCTGAGGCGACCAAGTCGCAGATACGCCACGCAGTGGAGGAGCTGTTCCCCGGGCGCAAGGTTACCGACGTGCGCACGCTCCGCGTGAAAGGCAAGATGCGCCGGACGGGCTGGACGGCGGGCAGGACCCGCGGATGGAAGAAAGCCGTCGTTTCGCTCAGGCCCGGCGACACAATTGATGTCGGCTACTGACCCGCAAGCGCAAGAGACCTGACAGATGGGAATCAAGAAACACAAACCGACCACCCCCGGGCGGCGCGGGATGACCGTGAGCGATCTGTCGGAGATCACTCGGTCGGAACCGGAGAAATCGCTGCTCAGGCCTCTTAAGCGGACCGGCGGCCGCAACAACCTGGGCCGCACTACTGCCAGCTCTCGGGGCGGCGGCCACAAACGGCGATACCGGGTGATTGACTGGAAGCGCGACCGCGAGGGAGAGCCCGCCGAGGTGCTGGGCGTCGAATACGACCCCAACCGGTCCGCCCGCATCGCGCTGCTCGAGTATGCGGACGGGGAAAGACGATACATCCTGGCCCCCGAGAAGCTGCGCGTGGGCCAGGAGGTGGTCAGCGGTCCGGACGCCGAGCCCCGCGTGGGGAACTGCCTGCCCCTGGGACGTGTGCCGCTGGGTCTGTTCGTGCACAACGTGGAGCTGAAACCGGGCAAGGGTGGCCAGATCGTGCGCAGTGCGGGCTCGGCCGCGCAGGTCAGCGCCCGTGAGGGCAGATACGTACACGTGATCCTGCCCAGCGGGGAGATCCGCCGCCTGACCCGCCAGTGTCGCTGCACAATCGGCCGCGTGGGAAACGTGGACCACCAGAACGTGAAACTGGGCAAGGCCGGCCGCGCCCGGTGGCTGGGGCGGAGGCCGCACGTGCGCGGCTCAGCGCAGAACCCGGTCAGCCATCCGATGGGCGGCGGGGAAGGGCGACGGGCCGGCGGGCGGCATCCGTGCTCGCCGACCGGCGTGCTGGCCAAGGGCGGGCGCACCCGGAAGAGGAGGAAGTACAGCGATCGGTTCATCGTGCGCAGAAAACGGAGGAAGTGAGACGGCGTGAGTAGATCACTGAAAAAGGGACCCTACGTGGACGAGAAGCTGCTGCGGAAGGTGATGCGGCAGAAAGACAGCGGCGACCGCACGCCCATTCGCACCTGGGCCAGGGCCTGCACCATCATCCCGGACTTCGTCGGTCATACGTTCCTGGTGCACAACGGCCGCTCGTTCGACAACGTGTTCGTCACCGAGGACATGGTGGGGCACAAGCTGGGCGAGTTTGCCCTCACGCGCACGTTCCGCGGGCACAGCTTCCGCCGGGAGCGGCCCCGCTGAGGATCACCCCCGGGGGGCCGAGTTCTGCGAGCAGAGAGATGAGAGCGGAGCAATGAAGTTCGAAGCCACGCACAGGTATGCGTCCATATCGCCCACCAAGGTCCGGCTGGTGGTGGACCTGGTGCGGGGCAAGCACGTCAACGACGCGCTGCAGATACTGCGCGCCACGCCCAAGCGGGGGGCTTACTTCGTTGACAAGGTGCTGCGATCTGCCATGGCCAACGCCGACCAGGATCTGGAGGCGGACATGGAGAACCTGCGTGTGGTCGAAGCCCGGGTTGACAAGGGACCGGTCAGACGCAAGTGGCAGGCCAGAGGGCGCGGCCGCGCCGGGCTGATACGTGGAAGAACCAGTCACATCAACATCGTGCTGGACGACGGGCAGTAGCGGGAGAACCCATGGGACAGAAGAGCCGTCCGACAAGTCTGCGGCTGGGCATCACCGAGGACTGGCGTTCGCACTGGTTTGCCGACAAGAAGGAGTTTGGTCGGTATCTGGTCGAGGACCAGAGGATCCGCACCTATACGAAGACCCAGTAC
>CAYFVS010000035.1:0-9548 GCA_964346565.1 uncultured candidatus Brocadiaceae bacterium
GGATGGGCGGCGCTTGGCGGCGGCTATCGCCACGCTTGCGGTTGACGAGCGCCTGCGCCAACGGATGGCCGAATGTGCGCTGCGCATGGGCAGGCGGGGGGCCGCCCTGGTTGTGGCATCCGAACTGGCGGCCATGGCGGGTTTTGCTTCGCAACTCGAAGGTGTCACGCGCGATCAAGATGCAGTTCCCGATGGGTTCTCCCAAGCAGCCTGAAAGGGGCATGCCATGGTAAGTTGGCAGAGGTCGAGGAAGCTGGACCTGTCGAAAGAGCACTGGCACTTCATCGGCATTCTGGGCACAGGGATGCGTTCGATGGCCCGCTACGCGGCCGAGTGCGGGGCGCGCATAACCGGCAGCGACGTGCGCCCCTCCCCTGCCATGGACTCCCTCGCCCGCCAGGGCATCCGTGTATCCCTGGGCCAGGAGGGCGAATCCCTCACCAACAAAACCGATCTGGTGGTCATCAGCCAGGCCATTGACGACGAGAACCCCGAGCTGATCCGCGCCCGGCGCATGGGGTTGGAGATCATCCGCTACCCCGAACTGCTCGGCCGCCTGATGGAATACCAGGACGGCATCGCCGTCGCCGGCACCCACGGCAAGAGCACCACCTGCGCCATCATGGCCTACGCCTTTCAGCAGGCCGGCCTGGACCCCTCCTACATGATCGGGGCCGACGTGCCCCAGCTCGGCGGCGGTTCCCACTACGGCTCGGGGCGGTACCTGGTGGCCGAAGCCTGTGAGTACAAGCGCTCCTTCCTATGCCTGGCGCCCAAGATCGCCGTCATCAACAACATAGACCGCGACCACCTGGACTACTACTACGACCTGTGGGACATCGAGGAAGCATTCACCGAGTTCGCCGCCAGCCCCGGCCCGGATGGACGGCTGATTGCCAACGCCGACGACGAGAACACCCGCCGCGTGATCGAACAGGTGGACGTGCCCACCGTTATGTACGGCATCGAAGACCCGGATGCGGACTACCGGGCCGAACGCCTGTGGCGCGCCAAGGTGCACACCAACTTCGACCTGGTCTATCGCGGGGAGAAGATAGACCGGTTCAGCATGGAGCTGTACGGCACCCACAACGTGATGAACGCCCTGGCGGCGATAGCCGTCTGCCGGGAGGCGGGCATGGAGTTCGCCGAGGTCAAGGAGGCCCTGGAGAGCTTCCAGGGAGCGGCCCGCCGGCTCCAGCTACTGGGCAGCCCCTGGGGGGTGGCCGTCGTGAGCGACTATGCCCACCACCCCAAGGAGATCGAGGCCAGCATAGCGGCCATGCACCAGCGCTTCCCCAACCGGCGCGTGTTCGTGGTCTTCCAGCCCCATCAGTACTCACGCACCCGCCAGATGCTGGAGGAGATGGCCGAGGCGTTCCGCGCCACCTGGGTGACCTACGTCTGTGACATCTACGCCGCCCGGGACAGCTACGAGGACCGCCGCTCGGTCAGCGCCCGGGACCTGGTGCGCCAGATGAACCACGTCGGCCTGCTGGGCCATTACGTGCCGGAGTTCGACGACATCGAGCAGATAATCGTGGGCGACGTCATCCCCGACGACGTCGTGCTGGTCATGGGCGCGGGGAACATCTGGCAGGTCGCCCACAACATCATCCCGATGATTGAAGAGAAGGGCCGCAAGCAGATCGCGGCCTGAGGAGGCATCATGGCCGAGAGCGTCCGGCTCAGTCGGTTGACCGCCCTCCGCCTGGGAGGCAGGCCGCTGGAGTACTTCCGCCCCCGGGACGAGGATGAACTGCGCGAGGCGCTGGCCGAGTGCCGGCGCCTGCACATGCCCTGGCGCGTGCTCGGCGGCGGCTCGAACCTGCTGGTCGAGGACGGGGAGCTGCCCTACGCAGTGATCCATGTCGCGCCCCCCGGATTCGGCCGGCTGGAGCGGACGGGTCGGCGCGAAGTGCGCGCCGGAGCAGCCGTGCGCAGCGGCGCGCTGCTGGCCTTCTGCCGCGACGAGGGGCTCGGCGGACTGGAATTCCTGGCCGGCCTGCCGGGGTCGGTGGGCGGCGCCGTGGCGGGGAACGCCGGCGCCTGGGGGCGGCAGGTAGCCGACCGCCTCGGCCGCCTGCACCTGATCGGGCCCGACGGCGGGCGCCGAGTGCTGCCTCCGGAGCGCGTGCAATTCGGCTACCGCAAGGCCGAACTCGACGGGGCCATCGTGACCGCCGCCGAGTTCGCCCTCGAGCCCCGCGACCCGGAACTGATCGGCGCCCGGATGGTCCGACACGCCGCCCGGCGCCGGAAACGGCATCCGGCGGGGTCCAGCGCCGGATGCATCTTCAAGAACCCCCCCGGGGATTCGGCCGGACGTCTGCTGGACCTGTGCGGGCTGAAGGGACGGCGGGTCGGGGACGCCGAAGTCTCCCGAGTGCACGCGAACTTCATCCTGAACCGGGGCAAGGCCAACACGCAGGACGTGCTGACCCTCATCGGCCAGATGCAACGCGCCGTCCGACGCCGGTTCGGGGTTGAGCTGGAACTGGAAGTCAAACACTGGCCCGCCGCCCGGCGGCGGGTGGCCTGAGGAGGACACGGTATGGAGCAGAAACTCAGAGTAGCCGTCCTGATGGGGGGCGTGGGCGGCGAACGCACCGTCTCGCTGAAGTCCGGCCACGCAGTCGCCGCAGGGCTGCGCGAGGCGGGGCACCACGTGTTGCCCTACGAAGTTGAGTCTCGCTCGCTGGCGGGGCTGAAGGACCTGCGCCCCGACGCTGCCTTCATCGCGTTGCACGGCCCGTTTGGCGAGGACGGCGGCGTCCAGCAGATGCTGGAGGACATGGGCATTCCGTACACGGGCAGCGGGCCGCGAGCCAGCCGGTGGGGCATGAATAAGCTGGTCAGCAAGCGCATGTTCATCCGCAACTCCGTGCCCGTTGCCGACTACTTCACCGTCACCCACGGCGAGAGCGACGAGCAGGCAGCCGCCAAGCTGGAGCAGTTCGGCTGCCCCGTCGTGTGCAAACCCGTGGCCGCTGGCTCCAGCCTGGGCGTCACCATCGTCAAGAGCCCCGAGCAGTTGCCGGCAGCACTGGCGGCGGCCCGGGAGCACTCCGACACCGCCATGATTGAGCGCCACCTGCGGGGACGCGAGCTGACCGTCGGCGTGCTGGAGGGGGAGGCCCTGCCCATGGTGGAGGTGGTGAGCCGCCGAGGCTTTTTCGACTACGAGGCGAAGTACCACGACGAGCACACCCGGTATCAGACGCCCGTCGCCCTGCTGCCCACCGTGTATCGCCGGGCCGCCGAAGCCGCCCTGCGAGCCTATCGCGCGCTGGGCTGCCGACACATGGCACGGGTGGACATGATCTACGGCCACAAAGGAGAGCTGGTGGTGCTGGAGGTCAATACCATACCGGGGTTCACCCCGCGCAGCCTGTTGCCGATGGCGGCCGCGGAGGAAGGGATCGGCTTCCCAGCCCTGTGCGACCGCCTGGTCCGCGCCGCCGTGCGGGACGCCGCTGCGGCTGCCCGACCTCGCCGGAAGAGCGCCTGACAAGGAGGGGCGGATGGCCGCCAGAACGAAGCGCACTTCCAGAGCCGCGCGCGTGGTCCGGCGGCTGGTTCGACCGCTTCTGTGGCTGGCGGTGGTGGCGGCGCTGGTCGCCGCATCCTATGTGGCCGCCGTCACCGTGTGGGACAACGTGGTACACCGGCCGGAGTTCCGCCTTCAGCTGCGCGCCCTCACCCTGAACGGCTACCCCGAGTGGGTGAACGCGGAGCGGATGACCGAGGAGCTGCGTGGCGAGCTGGGCGCCCTGCCCCGGGACGCGTCCCTGTTCAACCCCGACGTCGCCGCCGCCGTGCAGCACGAGCTGTGCGCCAGCCCCTGGCTGGTGGACGTGCGGGAGGTGCGGCGCGTCATGCCCAACCGGCTGCAGGTCTCACCCGTCTACCGCCGGCCGGCCGGGCTGGTTCGCTGGAACGGACACAAGTACCTGGTGGACAGAGAGGGCGTCTGGCTGCCGGACGAGCTGTTCAGCCCGCCCGCCTCGTGGGCACGCGTGACGACCCCGCTGATCGTGGACCGCCTGCTGCAAGAGAGCCCCCCCATGGGCCGCCCGTGGGCCGGCCCGCGGATGGCCGTGGGGGCGGCGCTGACGGAATTCCTGCGCACCGGCGGACTGCTGGAAAAGCTCGAACTGGCCACCGTTGACGTGACCGGGGTCGGCCGACCCACCGCCGAACCGGACATCGTCCTGACCACAGCCGGCGGAACGGACATCAAGTGGGGTGCGTCCTCCCTCTACGCGGAGGTGCCCGACCTGGAGCCGCCGCCCTCGCTCATCCCCGACGCGCTGAAGCTGCAGGCCGTGCTGGACAAGCTGGAGGAGTACCCCGACCTGTCCGGCATCCGGTACCTGGACCCCCGCTTCCACAGCAAGATCATCATCCAGCCCGCCGACTGAGCCCCGTCCTACGGGGCCGCTGCCAAACCTTGCCTCACGCTTGTGTTTGGCTTCAACCTGCCTCCGGTCTTCGTTATAATGTGATGGTTGTTTGTCGCTGATGTCAGCAGATGGAGGCCCGATGCAGGCGAAGCTGATTCCCATCGTGGGTTACGACGGGGCGGAGGAAGTCCGCCTCGCGCCGGACAATCCCGTGGCCATCGGCCGGGCAGAAGACGCGGACATTCGGCTCATGCAGAGCAAAGTATCCCGCCGCCACTGCCGCATCTTCTTCGAGAACGGCTTCTACAGCATCGAGGATACCGACAGCAAGAACGGCACGTGGGTCAACGACCGTCGCATTCACAAAGCCATCCTGTTCCACCATGACCGGATCACCCTGGGCAGCACCGAGTTCCGCTTCGTGTTGGAGAGCGGCATCTCGGAGGAGACCTCTCACGTCTCGGTGGAGGGGGACGGAGATTTCACGTTCACCACCGAGATCCGCGAGCCGCTCGATACCAGTACACCCTCGTCCCTGTTCCTGAAGATCCCCCAGGGCCCGGGACAAGAAGTTGCCCGCGAACTCGAACGGGACCTGTCGGCCGTCTGCAAGGTTATCAACAGCGTCAACGCCGAGCAGCACCTGGACCGGCTGCTGGAAACTGTGATGGACAACGTGATGGACGTGACCGACGCCGATCGGGGCTACCTGATCGCCGCCCGCAAGGTCAACGGCGTGCTCATGCCGCTGGTGGGCCGCAACAGGGACTCCGTCCCCGCCGCCGCGCGCAACACCTTCAGCCGCAGCATCATCAGCGAGTGCTACGAGGGCGGCTACTCCATCCTCATGTCCGACCCCACCAGCCACGACAGCCTCAGCGAGAGCATTCTGAGCCAGCAGATACAGAGCATCATGTGTGTCCCCATGTGCGACCAGAGCGGCCCGGTGGGGGTCATCTACGTGGACCGCATCATGGGCTCTGAGCCGTTCACCGAGCGCGACCTGAAGATACTGGGCGCCATCGCCAACCAGGCAGGCGTTGCCATTCGGCGCGCCCAGCTCACCGGGCAGGTCGAGACCCTGTTCCGAGACGCCATCCGGACCGTCATCAACATGCTCGAGCAGCGAGACGAGTACACCCACGGCCACAGCGAGCGGGTCACCGCCGTGGCCCTGCTGCTGGCGGAGCTGTGCGGGTTGAGCAACGCGCAGCGGCGCCACCTGGAAGTGGCCGGCCTGCTGCACGACGTGGGCAAGCTCGCAGTGGACCTGGAGATCCTCCAGAAACCCACCAGACTGAGCGAATCGGAGTATCAGACCATACAGGAACACCCCGTCGCCGGGGCGAATATCCTCAGGGACGTCGAAAATGCCGAGATGATAACCGACGCCGTGCGCCACCACCACGAGTGGTGGGACGGCTCCGGCTACCCCGACGGCCTGGCGGGGGAGCAAATCGCCCCTCTGGCCCGCATACTGGCCCTGGCCGACGCTTTCGATTCGATGGCCAGCGACCGGCCCTATAAGAAGGCGCTGCCCATCGAGGGCATCCTGAGCGAGTTGCGCGAGTGCCGGGGCACGCAGTTCGCCCCCTACCTGGTGGACATGGTCGTGGCCGCCCTGGAGGGCGACGAGGAGTTCCAGGAGCGCATCGCTGAGATCTACCGTCGCAAGGGACAGGAGCCCCAGGCCAGCGGCGCCTTCAAGTGGGACAGAGGAAAGCGCACCGACCTGCTGCTCTGAGAGCCGAGGCGCCCGCCCATGCCCTCAAGCGTCTGCCTGCTGCGTCGAGCCTCTGTCCTGCTGCTGGCGCTGGCCATGCAGGCCGCCGGCTGCTCCCTCTTTCAGCGACCCCCTCCCGGTCCTCCCCTGCCCCGCCAGCGCGTCCTGGCGGTGCTGCGCGAACGCTCCCAGCGCTTCCACACCCTGGTTGACACGCGCATCGGGCTCCGCATGGCGGTCACCGACCGCACTGGCCGACAGGAGGGCCCCAAGCTCGGCGGGCACGTGGCATTCGACCGCGACCTGCCGGGTCTGTGGCTCAGCGCCGAGAAGCTGGGCCGGCAGATATTCTCTCTGAAGGCCGTCGGGTGGCAGTTCGCCCTGATCCTGCCCGAGACGCGCGAGGTGGTGATCGGCGGGCCGGTTGCCTTTGAGAAGCTGCCCCACCTGATACGGCCGGCGGAGGTGCGGCGCATCCTGGCCGGCCCGGAACGCCTTGGTCTGAGCTGGCCCGCCGCCGAGATGACCATCGAGCCGGAGGCATATCGCTTCCGGGTCGAACTGGCCGGTAGCCCCTACCTGGAGGTGGCCGTGGACCGCCGCCAGGTCGCCATCGTCCTGATCCGCCGTTACGACGTACTCGGCCGCACGGTGACCGAGGTGCTCATGGACGACTACGATGAGGCGGACGGGCTGCTGTTCCCCCACCGGTTGGTGGTCCGCCGGCCGCTGCACGGGACGGAGGCAGAGCTGCGCCTGGGCCGGCCCCGGCTGAACAAGCCCATCCCGGAGGAAGCTTTCCAGACACCGGAGCTGCCCGGCTGGCGGCGTGTGGACCTGGACCGCCAGCCCCTCGAGGCGGTTGAAGCATTCAGGCCTCGCCGATGAACGAGCCATCTGCCCAGCTTCAGGCCAAGCCCTACGGCGAGGTCTACGAGCGCATCCGTGCCCACGTGCCCGGCCTCTCCCTGGCCCGGGAGTGCGATCCGGACGCGCTGACGGAGTTCTGCCGCCGGCTGGGCGCCTTTCCGAAGAGCTGGACCGGCGACCGAGCCTGCGCGGCCGCCGAGATGGTCGTGCAGCGAATGGCCCTCGGGGTGGACGTCACCCCGGATCATGTGCGCGCCGACCTGGCGGCGTTCTGCTCGGAGGCGGCGCCCGAAGCCGTCTGCGGCCCCGTGCCTCAGTGCGCTGAGTGCCCGGCGGCGGAGTTCTGCGACTATCCCGACAGGCGGCTGACCATCAAGGAACTGCCCCGGGGGGAACGCCCCCGGGAACGCCTGCTGGAGCGGGGCGTCGAGCCACTGAGCGACGGCGAGCTGCTGGCCCTGATCATCGGTGGAGGTTCGCCGAAGGGGACGGCCCTGGATCTGGCGAACCGGCTGCTGCGTACGTTCGGCGGCTTTCGGGAGCTGAGCGACTGCGCCACGGGCCAGCTCATGCAGGTGCACGGCATCGGCCCGGCCAAGGCAGCGCGCATCCAGGCCGCACTGGCCATCGCGCGCCGCTACGCCGCACAGAAGGTCGAGGCCGGCATGCACGTGCGGGGCTCCGAGCAGCTTGCCCGCTACATGGGGGAGAAACTGGCCGGCCTGCGCAAGGAGTGCTTCATGTCCCTGACCCTCGACACCAAGAACAAGCTCATGCGGGAGGAGCGCATCGCCGTCGGCAGCCTTAACGAGAGCATCGTCCACCCGCGGGAGGTCTTCCGCAACGCCATCCGCGAGAGCGCCGCCAAAGTCGTGTTCGTCCACAACCATCCCAGCGGCAACCCCGAGCCCAGCGCCGAGGACCGCCGCCTGACCGACCGGCTCCGCCAGGTGGGCCGGCTGGTGGGCATACCGGTCCTGGACCACATCATCGTGGGCGGGGAGAGCTACTTCAGTTTCGCCGAGGAGGGCCTGCTCGACGCCGGCGCCTCCTGAGGGCGGGAGCTTGACGCCCACGGGGGCCTGATGTAGCTTCACTGGGGTTGCGCGCCACCCGCCGGGCGTCCGGTGGGCAGCTAACCTGTCCGGGAGGCCAAGATGGAAACCACATTCGGCGTGATCGTGGGCAACCGCGGGTTCTTCCCCGATTCCCTGGCCGAGCAGGGGCGGGAGGAGATACTGCGCGCACTGGAGAAGAACGGGTACGGCGCCGTCTGCCTGACGCCGCAGCAGACCGATTTCGGCACGGTCGAAACGCGCGAGGACGCCAAGAAGTGCGCCGAGCTGTTCACCAGGAGCGCCGACCGGATTGACGGCATCGTAGTCACGCTGCCCAACTTCGGGGACGAGCGCGCCGTGGCGGAGACGGTCCGCCTGGCCGGCCTCGGCGTGCCCGTGCTGGTGCAGGCCAGCCCTGACGAACCCGGGCGCATGAACATGGGCCAGAGACGCGATTCCTTCTGCGGTAAGATCTCCGTCTGCAGCAACCTGAACCAGTACGGCATCCCCTTCACCCTCACTTCCCGCCACACGATGGCGCCGGGCAGCGAGGAGTTCGCAGGGGACCTGGAGCGCTTCGCTTCCATCTGCCGCGTGGTGGCCGGAATGAGCGCCGCCCGCGTCGGCGCCATCGGCACGCGCCCGGCGGCGTTCAACACGGTGCGCTACAGCGAGAAGATCCTCGAGGCGCACGGGATCGCCGTCGAGCCGGTGGACCTGTCGGAGATCCTGGCCGGCGCGCGCGCCCTGGACGGGGATGACCGGCGCGTGGTCGAGAAGGCCAACGCCATACGCGCCTACGCAGGAAGCGAGCCGGAGGCCGAGCCCCACGTGCTGAAGATGGCGCGGCTGGGCGTGGTGATAGACGAGTTCATCGAACAGAACGAGCTGGACGCCTGCGCCATCCAGTGTTGGTCCTCACTGGAGGAGAACTACGGGGTGGTTCCCTGCGCCCTGATGAGCATGATGAGCAACGCCCTGGTGCCGAGCGCCTGCGAGGTGGACGTAGGCGGGGCGCTGGCTATGTACGCCCTCCAGCTCGCCAGCAACACCCCGAGCGCGCTGCTGGACTGGAACAACAACTACGGGGACGATCCGGACCGCTGCGTCTGCTTCCACTGCAGCAACGTGGCCGCTCACTTCATCGAGCACCCGCGGGTGGACTTCCAGGAGATACTGGCCCAGGCGGTGGGCAAGGAGTGCACCTACGGCACCGTCGTCGGACGCATCCGCCGGGGCGACACTACCTTCGCCCGGCTGACGACAGACGACGAGCTGGGCATGATCCGCGCCTATACCGGCGAGGGCGAGTTCACCGACCAGGCGCTGGACACGTTCGGCGGCTACGGCGTCCTGCACATCGAACGCCTCCAGGGACTGCTGCAGTACATCTGCACCAACGGCTTCGAACACCACGTCGCGGTCAGTCTGTCCCGCTGCGCCGACGTGCTGGAGGAGGCATTCGGCACCTATCTGGGCTACCAGACCTAC
>CAYFVS010000036.1:0-11554 GCA_964346565.1 uncultured candidatus Brocadiaceae bacterium
CCGCCGGAGAGGCGCGCGGCCGAACCGGTACGACCGCCACGTCGGAGGCACGCTGTGGTCCGTGAGATCTCCGTAAGACCCGACTTCAAGCCCCGTAAGATCGAGTTCCCCTCCATCCCCGTCTTCCCCTACCAGGGATCCCTCGCGCAGGAGTTGGAAGCGGGCACGCTCAGCCCGGCGGACGCGCTCGACCTGCTGGAATGGATGGTGAGCATCCGCGCCTTCGAGCGCATGATCGTCGCCCTCCGCATGCAGTCCTTCGAGCCTGTGCGAGAACTCGGCTTCCGGTACCGGGGACCTACCCACCTGTCCATCGGGCAGGAGGCCACCAGCGTCGGCGCCTGCTCGGCCATCCGCTGGACCGACTACATAACCAGCAGCCACCGGGGCCACGGCGACGCCATCGCCAAGGGATACGTCGCCATCAAGGAACGCACCGACGACGAACTGCGCGACTGGATCGGCACGGAGCAAGCGGCCGACCTGGACGGCGACGAACTGCGCCAGGCCGCCAAGGCGGAGCACGTTTACCGCACGGTGGCGGAGCTGTTCGGCAAGGAGGACGGCTACTGCCGGGGCCGCGGCGGGGGGATGCACATCGCCGATTTCTCCAGCGGCCACCTGGGCGCGAACGCCATTGTGGGCGGCTCGCTGGGCATCGCCACCGGCGCCGGCCTATCCTGCCGATACCGGGGCGGCGGGGGGCTGGCGCTGTGCTTCGCCGGGGACGGCGCCTACAGCAACGGCGTTGTGCTGGAGTCGCTCAACTTCGCCAGCATGGCCCAGTTCACCAACGAACTCGGGCAGAAGCAGTTCGGCCTGCCCGTCATCTACGCCATCGTCAACAACCAGTACGGCATGACCGGCCAGCAGCGCGGCGAGGTGACCGGCGTGGACTTCCTGGCCCGCCGGGCGGCCGGCTTCCACATGGAGGCCATGCACGCCGAGGTGGTCAACGGCATGGACGTTCTCGCCGTGCGGGACAGCATTGCCCGTGCTGTCGAGCTTACCCGCCGGGGCGAGGGACCGGTTCTGCGGGAGCTTATCTGTTACCGCTACCAGGGCCACAGCCTGAGCGACCCCCGCAACGAATACCGCGCCAAAGAGGAGGAGCAGGCCTGGCGCGAGGTGGACCCTGTGGACACCTACCGCCGGCAGCTCGTCGAGGCCGGCGTCGCCGACGAGGCGCAGCTTGAGGAGCTGGAGCGGGCCGTGGAGCAGCGCCACGAACAGGCCGCCATCCGGGCCGCCAAGGCGTCCGACCCCGATCCCTCCGAGGTGACGCGCTACGTGTTCACCGACACGCGGGCGGACCGGGTGCCCGAGCGGTTTGCCTGCCCCTCCACCCTCCGGGAGCCGCCTTGGCCGGAGCGCAAGGAGGGGACGATAAGCTTCAAGGAGGCCCTGCGGGAGGCCCTGCTGGAGGAGATGCTGCGCGACGAGCGCGTGGTGCTCTACGGCGAGGACGTGGCCGACTACGGCGGGGCCTTCAAGGTGACGAAGGGCCTGCTGGAGACCTTCGGACGGGAGCGCGTCTTCAACACCGCCATCAGCGAGGCCACCATCGTGGGCAGCGGGGTGGGTGCGGCCATGACGCAGTTGCGCCCGGTGGTGGAGCTGATGTACAGCGACTTCGAGTTCCAGGCCGGCGATCAGCTGTTCAACCAGGCCGCCAAGTGGCACTACATGAGCGGCGGCCAGACCACCGTGCCCCTGGTCATCCGCAGCTCCGTGGGCGCCGGCAAGGGCTACGGGGGGCAGCACTCCCAGGCCCTCGAGGCCCACGCCACGCACACGCCGGGGATGTACGTCGTCTGCCCCTCGACCGCTTACGACGCGAAGGGACTGCTCAAAAGCGCCATCCGCGACGACAACCCCGTGCTGTTCGTCGAGTCCCAGGCCCTCTACAACCTGCGCGGCGAGGTGCCCCGGGAGGACTACATCGTCCCCCTCGGCAAGGCCGCCGTCCGACGCGAGGGCGCGGACGTGACCATCGTGGCCTGGAGCTGGATGGCCCACACCATGCTCGAGGCGGGCCGCGCGCTGGCCGAGGAGCACGGCATCGAGGCGGAGCTGGTTGACCTGCGCAGCCTGATACCGCTGGACATGGAGACGCTGCTGGCCTCGGTGCGCAAGACCGGCGGCTGCGTGGTGGCCTGCCAGGCGTGCCGCACCGGCAGCTTCACCGCCGAGGTGGCGGCGCGCATTCAGCAGCAGGGGTTCGACTACCTGGACGCGCCGGTGGCCAGGATCGGCTCGGCCGACGCCATCTCTCCCCAGTCGGAAGTGCTGGAGCGGCAGTACCTGCCTGACGCGGAGGACCTGGTTCAGGCCGCCCTGAGGGTCTGCTACGCCGTCGGTTGACGCCCGTCGGCCACTGCGCGGAGCGAGGACCATGGCACGAGCGCCACAAGGCAGTTCCGGTGAGCCCCTGCGGCGGCTGCTGCTTGCGGCGCGGGCACACCCTCGCATCACGATAGCTGCCGTGGTCGCGCTGGGGGCGGCCTTGTGGCTGGGCGCCAGGTTCGTCTTCCCCAGCGAGGAGCAGATGATTGCCCGCGCCTTGCGGGGCGTGCAGTCCGCGGTGGTGGAAGGGGACGCCGAGAAGGTGATGCAGCACGTGTCTCCTTACTTCTCCGAGCAGGGCATAAACGCGGCGATGCTGGAAAGGCGGCTGCGCGTTGCGCTGGAGGGGCGTCCGGTCAGCAGTGCCAGGTTCGTGTTCCGCGAGCACGAGGTATTCGGCCGTATGGCCGAGGCCCGCATCGTGGTCTTCTCCACCCACAAGACCCCGTATCGCACCGCGCACGCGAACAGCGAGTGGCTGGTCGAGCTGCAGAAGGCCGAGGACCGGTGGCTGGTGCGCGGGGCGGAGCCCCTGCGGGTGGAGGGCAGGCGCGCCGGCGGGCTCGGCGCCGTCCTCTGGATGGCCTATTGAGCGGGGCTCAGAGTCACCGTGTCGCCCTTTTCGCAGCCGAGCACCTGGGTGGCGGAGCCACGGTTCACTGCCACCTCCAGGTAGCCGCTGCTGCCGACCAGCGCCATCAGCTCGCCCACCGGCCGGTCGGCGTAGGTGTCGGCCAGCCCCATCATGGTGCGGCGCTTGACGCTGACCTCCAGTTCCTCCCGCGGCACGCTGAAGCTGCGCCGGATGGTCCCTGCGCGGATGTTGGTGATCAGGTTGCCGAACTGGTCAATGTAGATGATCTCGCCCCGCAGGCTGCCGTCGGCGGCTCGCACCGGGTTGGGCAGTTGCAGCCGCTGGATGTGACGCATCACCGGGCCGAGTTTCTCCGGGGGTAAGCCCTCTGCCAGGTGTGCCGCCACCGGAGCGAAGACATCCCGCCCGTGGAAGGTCGCGCTCCTGGACTCCAGATAATACTCCTCGCTGGTGACCCGGCGGATCTGGTCCGGCTCGACCTCGTCCGCAATGACGCTCAGCAGGCCGTTGTCGGGGGCCAGGAAGGTCTGAGCGTTGGCCTCCATGCAGAGCACGGCACGCGCGGTGCCCACCCCCGGGTCCACAACGCAGGTGAAGATGGCCCCGGTCGGGAAGTAGCGATAGGAGGCGGCCAGCACGAAGGCGGCCTCAGCCACGTCCTGCGGCACGATGTTGTGGGACAGGTCCAGCATGTCGGCCTCGGGGCAGATGCCCCGGATGACGCCCTTCATGACGCCGACGTAGCTGTCCTTGTAGCCGAAATCGGTCAGCAGGACTATCGGCGGGGGCCGCTTGTGCAGGGAGAAACGTGGCATCTACCGGAACCTTGTGGAAAGCCGCCAAACGGCCGGTGCTCAGCACTGTTCGGATTCTACTGCCCCGCCTGGCGGGATGCAAGGATGGCGGCAGGCTTCGGGCGTGAGGCTTCAGGTGCACCGGAACGGCAACGGCCCGACGCGCGCTTTCCAGCGGGCGGCGGGGCGCAGTACAATGACCGCCCGGACTGCCCCCGGGAGCGGGCCCATGATGGCCGTTGACCTGAACATCCTCGCCCTGGCGCTGCTGGCGACGGCGGCGGTGGCCTTCTCCCGTCAGCGGACGGTGGTGATGGTGGTATGCGGCGCGCTGTTCGTGCCCACGCAGGCGGCGGCGCTTGTTGCCGTTTACTGGCCGGTCAGCCCCGCGGCCGCCGTGGCGGTCCCCACGCTCACGGTGGGCTCCTCGCTGGTGTGCCTGGGGCTCTACGCGGTTGACCGCTTGGTCGCAGTGTTCTGCCTGGAGATGGCCTACGTGGCGGCGCTGGTGTGGGTGATCTGGCCTGTGGCCGTGGCGGCCGGCTTCGTCGGCCTGGCTCTGCGTTGACGACGATCGTTGGTTGAGCGGTCAGTCGCGCTCTGCTATACTCGGCCGTTCGCTTGCGTCGGTGGAGGTCCCGATGGCGCAACCTTCCCTGTGGCACGAGTTCAAGAAGGGCATCTTCGAGCAGAACGGCGTGTTCGTGCTCGCGGTGGGGCTCTGCCCCACTTTGGCGGTCACGACCTCGTTGCAGAACGCCGTGGCGATGGGCGTCGCCGTGCTTGCCGTGCTGTTCTGTGCGAACACGCTGGTGTCCCTGCTGCGGCGGTCCATTCCCCGCGAGGTGCGCATCCCCTGCTTCATCGTGATCATCGGCTCGTTCGTCACGATGGTCGAGATCGTCTTCAAGGGCACCCTTCCCCCGGCGCTGAATGCGAGCCTGGGCATCTTCATACCGCTGATCGTGGTCAACTGCGTCATCCTGTATCGCGCCGAGTCGTTTGCCTACAAGCACAGCGTGGTCCGCTCGATCCTGGACGGACTGGGCATCGGAGTGGGCTTCGCGCTGGCGATTTGCCTGGTGGCCGGGGTCCGGGAGGTGCTGGGCAGCGGGACCATTTGGGGCTATCCCTGGGTTCCCGTCTCCTGGCCGGTGCGCTATGTGCCGGCCAGCATCCTGGTGCAGGCGCCCGGGGCCTTCCTGGTGCTGGGCCTGCTGATGGGCATGTTCAACTGGTTGGGACAGAAGCGGCGCTCCTGAGGGAGAGGTCACGATGGACATCGCCGAGCTGCTGACCATCGCCTTCACCGCCGTGTTCGTCTCGAACGTGGTGCTGGCGAAGTTCCTGGGCCTCTGCCCGTTCATCGGGGTCACGCAGAAGACCGAGAGCGCCGTCGGCATGGGTGCGGCGGTCACCTTCGTCATGTTCATGGCCAGCTTCGTGACGTTCCTGCTCTATCGGACGCTGCTGGTGCCGCGGGGGCTGGTTCTTGCGCTGAAGACGCCCATGTTCATCCTGGTCATTGCCGCGCTGGTTCAGCTTGTGGAGCTGTTCATGCGCTCTCGGCTGCCGGCGCTCTATGACGCGCTGGGCATCTACCTGCCGCTGATCACGACCAACTGCGCCGTGATGGGCGTGGCACTGCTGAACACCACCGAAGCGCCGGAGGTCTACCAGCAGATGAGCGTCAGCGCGGGGCTGGTTGCCGCCTCCTGGCGGGGCATCTGCTCGGGGGTCGGCTTCAGCATGGCCATGCTGCTGATGAGCGGCATTCGCGAGCGCCTTGCCCGGGTGGACGTGCCGGAGCCCCTGCGGGGCATCCCTATCGCGTTCGTGTGCACCGGTTTCATGGCCATGGCGTTCCTGGGCTTCACGGGCATGGGCTGAATGCAGGAAACGGGTAGGTCCGCCGTCTCGGCGAACCCCGCGCGGCGAGACGCCGCGCCCACCCGCAGACAGGTTGGATGGCCTGTCGGAACCGGGATGGCGTGCAAGTTGTCTGTTAGGAGTTCTGCGGAGAACTGAAATGCGCTGGAAGGCGGCAGCTCTCATCGCGCTGGCGCTTGTGCTCGCAGCCGGCCCGTCTAGCAGCCTGTTGAAGAACTGGGCTCGGCCGCGCCGCCGCCAACTGCAAGCAGATGAAGGCGCGAGGCCGGAGGCGTGCCCCCGGCGGCACGTCGAGGCCGAGCAACACAGAGGCGCGCCGCAATTCGCGGCGGCCCATAGGGTTGGGGCGGCGCGCAGCCGTCTGCTGCGTTGCGCCTCCTCGACGATACATAGAGCATCGCCTGCGTCGGCGCGCCTTGCATCCGACCGCGCGGCGCTCCCAACGCGACCAGATCCAGTTCCTCAACAGGCTGCTAGGGGCCGAGAACTGGTGGCCCGTGTGAACGGGGAGCCGATAACGCGGGAGGAGTTCGGCCGCGCGCTGGTGCAGTCGCTGGGCCGCAGCGCCCTGCCCAGCATGGTGGACCGCGTCCTGGTCGAGCAGGCCGCCCGGCGCCGGGGCATCACCGTGAGCGAGGAGGAGCTGGAAGCGCGCCGGGAACTGGAACGACGCCTGCTGATGCGCGGCGTGCTGGCCAACACGCGCATGGGGCCGGAGGAGTTCCGCCTGACCGCCGAGCAGTACGGGTGGGACCTGAAGGAACTGCAGCGGGACCTGGACCGCAGTGTCTCGGAGACGCGCCTGCGGCTGAAGCTGCTGTGCGAGAAGCTGCTGGAGGAGCGCATTGACCTGGGCGAGGCCCAGCTTCGGGCCTACTTCCGCCGCACGCGCGGCCCGCGCTACGCGGCGGCCCACATCCTGGTGGCCGACCGCGATCTGGCAGAGGAGATAGCCCGGACGCTGCGAGACGACCCCGACTCGTGGCAGGCCGCCGTGCTGCGCTATAGCCTGGACCGCGGCAGCGTGCCTCACAAGGGCAGGATCGGCCCGGTGGCAGCGGACTCGGCGGTCGGGACGGCGCTTGCCGGCATGGAGGCGGGCGAGCTGAGGGTGCGCCCGATGGACGACCTGTGGCAGGTGCTGCGGCTGCTGCGCGTGATCCCTGCCTCGGACGCGGAGTTCGAGGAGGTCCGGGAGGAGATCCGGGCCGAGTTCCGCGCCGTGGAGGCCCTGCGCCGGTACAACATGCTCCTGGCGGAGCTGCACCGGCAGGCCGACCTGGTGACCAACCTGTCCTCCTGGCCGGCGGTGAGCCGTGTGCTCGGTCGCGACGTGGCGGCTTACGTCGCCGGTGAGCCCCTGCCGGTCTCCGAGCTGGCCGACGCGCTGATCGAGGAGTTCGGGGCACCGATGATTGAGATGTACGTCGAGCGCGAGCTGATCTTCCAGCAGGCGGAGCAGGCGGGTCTGACCGTCTCCGACGAAGCGCTCGAACAGAGGCTGAGCGAGATCGCCGACCAGCTGTTCGAAGAACGCGCCGCGCGCCGGGACATGACTCCCCGCAAACTGGAGCAGTTCCTGTCGGAGAACGGCGTCTCCGCGGCGGCGTTCAAGGAGAACCTGATCCGGGAGCTGGTCAGCCGGCAGGACGTGCGTGCCACGCTGTTGGCTGAGAAGCTGGTGGCCGATCAGGTCGAGGTCTCCGAAGAGGACGTCCGCGCCGCCTACGAGGACCTCTACGGAGAGAGCGTGCTGGTCCGCGAGATGACCGCCGATACGGCCGCGGCGGCCCGCAGGCTCTACGAGCGGCTGCGGGAGGGAGTGGACTTCGACCTGGTGCTGCAGACCGAGGCCGGCCGGCCCGGTGCGTGGATGCAGGGAGAGGCTCCCCTGATTGTCACAAGCTCCCACCCTTACTACTCTTACGTGGAGAACGCCGAGGCCGGCCAGGTCAGCGGACCTTTCAGGCACGAGCACACATATCGTATACTGAAGGTGGTAGAACACCGCCATCCCGCCGAACGTCCGCCCCTGGAGTCTGTGCGCGAGCGGCTCGAACGCGAGGTCTTCCTCCAGCGGGCGCGCACGCGCATCCGGGCGTTGCTGGTGAAGCTCAAGGCGGAATCCGAGATCGAGATATCACTGGACAAGGCATGATGGACATTGAGTTCGCACAGCGTGTGGGCCAGTTGCCCGAGTACATCTTCGGCCGCCTGAACGCGATGAAGATGGCGCGCCGCCGGGCCGGGGAGGATGTCATTGACCTGGGCATGGGCAACCCCAACGACCCCACCCCCAACGTGATCATCCAGAAGCTGGTGGAGGCGGTGCAGGACCCCCGCAACCACCGTTACAGCGTCAGCGCGGACGGCATTTTCAACCTGAAGCGCGAGGTGGCACGCTTCTACGGCCGGGAGTTCGACGTGCCCGTAGATCCGGAGTCGGAGGTGGTCTGCACCATCGGCAGCAAGGAGGGCCTGTCCCACCTGGCGCTGGTGCTTGTGGAGCCGGGGCAGACGGCGCTGGTGCCCACGCCGGCCTTTCCGCCGCACCTGCACAGCGTGGCACTGGCCGGAGGGGACGTGGTGACGGTGCCCATCTCCAACCAGCCGGAGCTATTCGAGCGCCTGGACGGGATGGTGCCCGGGCTGGACCCGAAGCCGCGCTTCCTGCTGCTGAACTTCCCCCACAACCCCACCACGCTCACGGTGGAGGCGCCCTTCTTCGAGCGCGCCGTCCGGTTCGCGCGGGAGCACCAGATACTGATCGTCCACGACTTCGCCTACAGCCACATGACCTTCGACGGCTACCGGGCGCCCAGCTTCCTGCAGACTCCGGGTGCAAAGGAGGTGGGCGTCGAGTTCACCTCCATGTCCAAGAGCTTCAACATGGCCGGCTGGCGGGTGGGGTTCTGCGTCGGGCGGGAGGATGTGGTGCAGGCACTGGCGCGCATCAAGGGCTACTACGATTACGGGTTGTTCATGCCCGTGCAGATCGCCAGCATCATCGCCCTGCGGGACTGCATGGAGGAGGTCCGCCGCCAGGCCGCCCTCTACCAGAGCCGTCGCGACGTGCTGTGCCGCGGGCTGAGCCGCATCGGCTGGCCGGTCCAGAAGCCGCGGGCCACCATGTTCGTCTGGGCGCCGGTGCCGGAGGACTTCCGCCAGATGGGCTCGGTGGATCTGAGCTTCATGCTGCTGGAAGAGGCCAACGTGGCCGTATCGCCCGGGGCCGCTTTCGGGGAAGCGGGCGAGGGGCACGTGCGCATGGCCCTGGTGGAGAACGAGCAGCGCCTGCGCCAGGCCGTCCGCCAGGTAGGCCGGGTGCTGCGCGCGCACCGCAAGTGAGGACCGTATGGCCGTAGAGACCGACACAATCACGTTCGCGCGCGGCGGCGTGCACCCAGACGGCCGCAAGGAGCGCACGCAGGGGGAGCCACTGCGCGTGTCCTCGGCGCCTGACCGGGTGGTCCTGCCCATGGTCCAGCATATCGGCGCGCCGGCCGCCCCCGTGGTCAAGAGGAAGGACACCGTCGCCAAGGGCCAGCTCGTCGGCGAGGCGCAGGGCTATGTCAGCGCCAACATCCACTCCTCCGTCAGCGGAACCGTGGTCGCCGTCGAGGAGCACGTCTATAACGTCACCGGTGCCCTGGTACCCGCGGTGGTCGTCGAGAACGACGGGGAGGAGCGCTGGGCCGATGGGACGAACGAATCCCAGGACGTGGCGGCGATGTCAACCGGACGCATGGTGGAGCTGGTCCAGGAGTGCGGCGTCGTGGGGCTGGGCGGTGCGACCTTCCCAAGCCACGTCAAGCTCAGCCCGCCGGACGACTCGCCCGTGACAGACGTGTTCGTCAACGGAACCGAGTGCGAGCCCTGCGTGACGGTGGACCACCGCCTGATGCTGGAGCGGCCCCAGGAGCTGCTCGACGGGCTGAAGCTTATCATGGGCATCGTCGGTGCCGACAAGGGCTGGATTGGCATAGAGCTTAACAAGCCGGATGCCATCGAGCTGCTGAGCCGCACCGTCGAGGAGGAGAGGGGCATCGAGGTCGTGCCCCTGGAGGTGCGCTATCCCCAGGGGGCCGAGCAGCAGCTCATCACCGCCGTGACGGGCCGGGAAGTGCCCAGCGGCGGGGGGCTGCCATCCGACGTGGGCTGCCTGGTGCACAACGTGGCCACCACCCTGGCCATCCGCGACGCGGTGCGCCTGAGGCGGCCTCTGGTTGAGCGGCCCGTCACCGTGACCGGCGACGGAGTGGACGAGGCGGGCAACTTCGTCGAACGTATTGGCGCGAACATCGGCGACATCCTCCGCCGCCAGGGCATCCGCCGGGGCGCCAACCAGCTCATCCTTGGCGGCCCCATGATGGGCGTCGCCCAGGGCAGCCTGGACCTGGCGCTGATAAAGGGCAATAACTGCCTGATACTGAGACGGGACGCGCAGGTGCCACCCCAGCGGGCCTGCATCCGCTGCGGGCGCTGCGTGCAGCACTGCCCCCTCGGACTGGTGCCCAGCGACCTGAGCGTGGCTCTCGAGCAGGGCGACTGGGAGGCGGCGCGCCGGATGAACGTCCTGGAGTGCAAGGAGTGCGGCTGCTGCGCGTACGTCTGCCCCGCCAGGAGGCGCATCGTGCAGCAGATCAAGTTGGGCAAAGCCGAGCTGCGACGGCGCCAGAAGAAGGAGCAGCAGTGAGCAGCAGCCCGGACGAGCAGGCCGCCGGCGGTGCCGACAGACTGCTGGTCAGCATCTCGCCTCACCTGCGCGCCGCCGAGGGCATCCCGATCATCATGTGGAACGTGGTGGCGGCACTCGTCCCGGCCGCCGCGCTGAGCATCTACTTCTTCGGGCTGGGCGCCGTCCGGGTCTACGTAATCAGCATCGTCGCGGCGGAGGCGACCGAGGTGGTCTGCCTGCGGCTGCGGGGCAGGCCCCTGGTCCATGCCGCCGACGGGAGTGCCTTCGTGACCGGCCTGTTGCTGGCGATGGTGCTGCCGGCCAGCGTTGCGCCCTACGTGCCGGCGGTGGGCGCGGTGTTCGCCATTGCCATCGCCAAGCACGCCTTCGGCGGGCTGGGCAACAACATCTGGAACCCGGCGCTGGCCGCCCGCGTGTTCCTGCAGTTCGCCTATGCTCCGCAGATCAGCCTGTCCGCCTGGCCGGTGCCCCGAGCGTTGTGGGGCAGGGCGGCGGACGCGGTGACCAGGGCCTCTCCTCTGGCCGACAGCACGGCCAAAGCCGCCTACGGCTACCTCGACCTGTTGTTCGGCAACGCCGTCCCCGGCTGCATCGGGGAGACCTGCAAAGTGGCCCTGCTGGCGGGCGGCATCTACCTGATTGCGAGGAACATCGTGGACTGGCGCGTCCCGCTGGCCTACACTGGCACCGTCTTCTTGCTGACGTGGGTGCTGCCCGTGCCCGAGGACGCCCCCGGCTGGGCGGCAGATCCCCTCTACCACGTGCTCTCCGGCGGCCTGATCATCGGCGCTTTCTTCATGGCGACCGACATGGTGACCACCCCGGTGACGGGGCGGGGGAGGGCGGTGTTCGGCGTCGGCTGCGGCGTCGTGGTGGCTCTGGTGCGCCGCTACGGGGGCTACCCGGAAGGGGTGGCCTACTCGATAGTCCTCATGAATACGTGCACACCGCTGATTGACCGGTGGGTGCGGCCCCGGCTCTACGGCTCACGCACACCCAGACCAGCAATGAGGTCTGCTTGATGGCTGCTTCAGAATCGAACCAGGCTGCGCCGCAGGAGCACAGAATCCGCCCCGCGACTGCGGGGTTGCTGCGCGGCGTGCTGGTGCTCACGTTCATCTGCCTGGGCAGCGGGCTGGGGGTGGGGCTGCTGTTCCGCGCGATGCAGGACGACATCGAGGACAACAGCAGGAAGGCGTTCCTGGCCACGCTCGAGGTCGTCCTGCCGGA
>CAYFVS010000037.1:0-2959 GCA_964346565.1 uncultured candidatus Brocadiaceae bacterium
GTCTCGGAAGCGTGGGTGAAGCAGAATCGCTCCCCGACTGCCACGTTCTGTGTGGACGACGTCCAGCACGCTTCGCTGGTCTACGATCCCGACGCCAACGTCGAGACGTGTGACAGCACTCCGTGACACGCTGTGCATCCCGATGGCAGCCCTGCTTGCACGGGCGAGCAGGGCTGTCCGTCGGGTGTGTGAGCGTGGTCAGTGCATCCATAGTAGTTGTGTGGAAGTAGCAGGATAGGACTGCGTGTATGACGGCAGTAGCTGTCAACGGGCCGGTCTGCCTGCCAGGAGAACCAGCTCGTCTGTTCGTGGACGCCGTTCGGCGTAAGGAGGAAATGGCGCGCGGGTCTCCCCGGGGTGCGGTCCGATGGAGTCGTGAGGTCCTGTTTGTTCGTGAGCGCAGGTGAACGATGTCGGCTGAGTATGAGGAGTCGAAAATGCTAACCGGAGAGAAGTTGAAATGGCTGGCCGCTTTGGTCGTCCTGGCCGCACTTGTGTCCGGCCTGGGAGCCAGCGGCTCGACTGCCCTGGCAGCCGATGACAACCTGACGGTGGATACGGGGACGGTCCTCAACGAGATCGAGTACCCCTTCCTGGGCATCAACTACGTGGGCTTCTGGGATTCGATCCAGGGGAGCACGGCGAGTCGCAACGCCATGATGAACGCCGGCGTTGAGCTGGTGCGCTTCCCCGGCGGCTACCCCGGTGACCACTACGACTGGGCCGACCCGTATATGAGTGACCCGTACTCCGGTACGAGCACCCTGGACCTGTGGGACTACGCCCAGGGGATCGGTACGAACACGGTGCTGATGCTCCAGACCAACACCGAAGGCTACAGGGGCAACACAGCCGGTGGCACCGACACGTCGGGCGCCCACGTGGCGGATTGGGTCGCTCACTGCAACTCCAACGGTGTGGACGCACCGTACTGGGAGATCGGCAACGAGCAGGACATGCACAGCGACCTGTCGGGTGCCTACGACTGGGATGCCTACCAGTGGTACCTGGACAAGTTCAACGAACAGGCCGGCGCCATCCATGCCGAGGACGGCAGCAAGATAGTGTTCGGCAACACCGGCGCCAATGCATGGTACTGGAGGAACCTGACCAGTCTCGACATGTTCATGCAGGAGTGCGGCAATCAGACCGGCTCCGGCCAGGTAGACGGCGTTTCGCTCCACTGGTATCCCGCTCCGACCGGCGCCACCTCGTGGGACCAGGTCAAGGACACCGCCCAGGGATGGCAGGAGCAGTACGACTACATCGAGGGCGTGATCCAGGCCAACGACACCCGCGACCTGCCACTGTTCATCAGCGAGACCAACGCAGCCGTGGGCCCGGGCTTCAGCGGTGACGTGGCCAAGACGATGGCCTGCGCCATCTCGAACTCCGACCTTCTGGGAGCTTACGCCGAGAGCGGCGTGCAGGCCGTGCAGCTGTTCGGCTGCATCCACTTCCTGGATAACAACTGGGGGTTTCTGGCCGGTTCCGGTGAGTCCCAGTCGGCCGACACTCAATCGTGCCACTACTACATCCTGCCGATCTGGAGCCAGATGGGCAGGACGATGGTGTCGGTCAACGGCGAGACCGATCCTTCGAACGTGGTGAGCGCCTATGCCGCCAAGCGGAGCGACGGCAACGTCCAGGTGCTCATTCACAACAAGACCAGCTACTCCCGCTCGGTCCAGGTCAGCTTCAGCGGCTTCGATCCCAGCGGGCAGACGGTCGAGATCTATGAGATCAGGCCCCAGAATGCCACCGGCATTTGGGAGTTCAGATGCTACTACAACGGCACCTACTGGCCCGATCCCACGACCGCCTCGCCGCTGCCCTCCCCGACGAGCGACACGTGCAGCGGTTCGACCTACACCCGAACGGTGCCCGCATATTCGGTGACGATGCTGGATTTCGGGGGCGCGGCCCCTCCGCCCACTCCCGACGCCCTCATAGTGGGCGCGGCCGGAGCGCCGATAATTGACGGCTCCGTTGACGGAGTCTGGTCCGACGCGAATGCCTACTCCATCGCCAACGCGCTGAGCGGGGCAACCGGCGGAAGCGACCTGTCCGGGCAGTGGCGCGCCCTTTGGGACCCGGACAACCTCTACTACCTGGTGGAGGTGACCGACGAGTCCCTGCAGGATGACTCCGGCGACCCGTGGCACGACGACTCGGTCGAGATCTACATGGACGCCGACAACTCCAAGGGCACCTCCTACGATGGTGTCAACGATTACCAGCTCATACTCCGCTGGAACGACTCCACCATCCACCTGGGCACAAACTCGGCCACCGACACCGCGGGGATGGACTTCGCCATCGCCGACACCGCTAACGGTTACACGTGCGAGGTGCTGGTGCCGTGGTCCACGCTCGGCGTCACCCCCTCCGAAGGGAGTCTGATAGGAACTGACGTGCACCTGGACGACGACGACGACGGCGGCTCGCGAGACGGCAAGATCGCCTGGTTCGCGACCACGGATGACTCGTGGCAGAACCCCAGCCTTTTCGCCGAGGCAGAACTGCAGGCCGGCGAGCCCGACACCACCCCGCCGGCCAATCCGACCGGTTTGACGGCCACGGCGGGCGACGGCTCGGTCAGCCTGGATTGGGACGACAACACCGAGGGCGACCTGGAAAGCTACACCGTGTATCGCTCGACCACGAGCGGCTCGGGCTATGGCTCGATCGCCACCGGTGTCGCCTCCAGCGCCTACACCGACAGCGGCGTGACCAACGACACCACTTACTACTACGTGGTGACCGCCGTGGACACGTCGGACAACGAGTCGGGCTACTCGAACGAGGCTTCGGCCACGCCGACCGATACCACCGCTCCGGCGGCGCCGACGAACCTGAGTGCCACGGCGGGGGACGGCTCGGTCAGCCTGGATTGGGACGACAACACGGAGCCCGACCTGGACAGCTACAGCGTGTATCGCTCGACCACGAGCGGCTC
>CAYFVS010000038.1:0-20886 GCA_964346565.1 uncultured candidatus Brocadiaceae bacterium
ACCACCCGGCGGCTCGCCTGGCCGGTGGCGATGGTCCTGCCGTCGGGGCTGAACGCGGCAGCCGTGACGGCTTCCCCGGCCGAGTCCTCCAGCCGGGCGGCCAGGACGCCTTCGTCGGCGTTCCAGACCAGTGCGCGCCCATCTGCCCCCGCGCTGACCAGCAGTTCGCCTTCAGCGTCGAAGGCCAGTGCCCGCACGGCGCCGTCGTGGCCCTCCGGCAGATCCACCTGTTCGCCGGTGTCCGTCTCCCACAGCTCGACCTGCCCGTCCTCGCGCCCGACGGCCGCGAAGTACCCATGTGGGGAGAGGCAGGCCACCGTGACGGCGGCGGGCTCTTCACGGCCGGCCAGCAACTGCACTGGCGACTCGATGCTGCTGTCGCTTCTCAGCTTAGCTCCCCGGTTTTCGAACGTGTTCCACAGCGCCACCGCGCCGTCCGCGTCGGAGACCAGCAGGTGACTGCCGTCGAACGTGAGGGCGATGGCGGCTGGCGCAGGGCCCTGCGGCGGAGTCCGGAACACCTCCTCGTCGTCCTGCATCCGCCTCACCACGACGCCGCCCTCGGCCACGGCCGCCACACGCGAGCCGTCGCCGCTCAGCGCGACGGCTGTGGCCTGGACGGGCGCTTCGTAGAGCACGGCACCCGGGGCGAACGCCTCCTGCAACTGAGCGCGGACCTGCTCCGCGTTGTTGTAGTCGTCCAGCCTCAGGTTCAGCCCGCTGACCGCGCCGCCGGAGTCCACGAGGTCGCTTGCCGCCTCCAGGGAGAGTATGACGAACTGGCTGTCGTACTCGGAGTTGCCTGTCCGGAAGACGCCGTTGACGGCGTACTTGGCCAGGCTTCGGCGCAGGTCCTCGGTGGCGGTGACCAGGACCAGTTCCTCAGGGTCGCTTTGGAGGCCGGGCGGGACGTAGGGCAGGAGGCCTTCCCCCAGGAAACAGGCCCTCAGCCGGCCCCCTTCGGGGTTGGGGTACGTGCGCTTCAGGTCCTCCAGCGTGCCGCTGATCATGTAATCCGGCAGGTCGCTGGCGGTGCCCTCAAGTTCCGGTTCCACGCCGCGGAACATCATGTGCCACATCTGGCCGGTGTCCGCCCGCCGAAGCAGGGCCGCACCCTCGATGAACGGGGCCGCGCCGCGCACATGCTCGCTGGCAGTCAGGGCACGCTGCCGCCACAGGGCCCAGTCCTCCAGAGCGTACATGCCGGCGGCGCGAGGCCGGATCTTCATGTCGCTCAGGTAGCCGCGGATCACGGCGGTGAACTGGCGGTGGAAACCGGTGAACACGCTCATGACCACGATGATGACCCCGACGCTGAGCGCGATGCCCACCACCGCCAGGTAGGAGAGCTTCTTGCGCAGCAGGTAGCGCAGGCCGATCTTGACCGGGCTGTAGCCGACCAGCGGCCGGGCGGGCGCAGTGCTGCCGTCCTGCTCGGGCATGGGGGTCTCCAGACGCCTGTGGTCCGGGCTATGTGGGCGAAGGGCATCAGGGTACAGGAGCCGCAGCGCGTTTGCAAGAAAGGCCCCGAACTGGTAGAATCCCACGCGTCACACAAGCCACCGGAGGAGGCCAACCGTGGCCAGAGTATGCGCCATCTGCGGAAGAGGCTCCAGTTCGGGGCGCCAGTACACCCGTCGGGGCCGGGCCAAGCGCCTCGGCGGTGTCGGCGTCAAGACCACCGGCAAGAGCAACCGGCAATTCAAGCCCAACCTCCAGCGCGTCCGCGTGCTGGTTGACGGCACGCCCAAACGTATCCTGGTCTGCACCCGCTGCATCAAGAACGGCAAGGTGCAGAAGGCCGTCCGCTGACTCCCCCAGAGCCATGCCCATCACCCGCCGCGAAGTCGAGCACGCCGCCCACCTGAGCCGCCTCGAACTGACTGAAGAGGAGCTGGACAGGTTCGCCGGCCAACTCGGCGCCATCCTCGCCTACGTGGAGAAGCTCAACGAGCTGGACACCTCCGACGTCGAGCCCATGCTCCACGCCATCGAGGGCCGCCAGAGGACCCGTCCCGATCGGGCCGGCGAGTCCCTGCCCCGCGAGGATGCCCTCCGCAACGCCCCCGACTCCGCCCAGGGGTGCTACAAAGTCCCCCGCATCATAGACTGACCTCACCACGGAGACACGGAGGACACGGAGAACGACAGGGGGAATTACTACTCTGAACGGTAAAACGAAGAGGGCAGCACGTATGCTGCTGGCAGATGAGGTAACTGAGCAGGCGATCGGTGCTGCGATGGAGGTCCACAAGCAACTTGGCCCCGGCCTGCTTGAGTCCGTTTATGAGGAGGCGCTCTGCCACGAACTGTCTCTGCGGGAGGTAGTTTCGAGCGCCAAGTGCCCGTACCGATCCGCTACAAGGGCGTCAGCCTCCGGAGCGACTGCCGCATTGACGTGGTTGTCGAGGACACGGTCGTGGTGGAACTCAAGGCCGTTGCGGAGGTCCTGCCGGTGCACGAGGCGCAGCTGCTCACCTACATGCGGTTGACCGGGAAACGTGTGGGCTTGCTGCTCAACTTCAACGTAGCCGTGCTGAAGGAGGGCATCGTACGACGCGTGCTATAGGGATGTCGGCCCCGGTTGATACCCCATTTGTGCCGTCCTCCGTGTCTCCGTGGTGAGTCTATCCGTTGTCGCTCAGGGCGGCGGTGAGCAGGGCGTAGCACCGGTCGCACAGCTCGCGCACCCAGCCCAACATGGCGTCCAGGCCGGGCTCCAGACCGCACCGCTCGACGCGCTGCACCTTGACGATGCCCCGGGCAGCGTCGGCCAGGTCACCTGAGCCCGGCAGGCGGCCATCCTCGGTCAGCCGCAGGGGCAGGAACAGGCTGAGGTTGTAGAGGAAGCTGAGCCGCAGGTAGGGCTTCTCCGGCCGGGCGCGGGTCCGCTCCCACAGCAGGCGGCTCACGGGGAGGTCCGCGGTGGCGGGATGCTCGTGCAGCTTCCTGCGCACCATGTAGAAGGTGCACTGGCGGGTCATCTGGAGGGGCGGGTATAGGCCGGCCTCCGGCAGCACGTGCTCCATGCACAGGTTCGCCTCGCGGGCCAGGCCGTCCAACGCCTCCCAGCACTCCCGCAGGAAGGCGTGCAGCTCCGCCTCGGTCAGGTCTGCATTATCCGCCCCGACCGCCTGCAGGCAGCGTTCCCGGCAGCGCTCCGCGCCGGCCAGCCGCAGCGCGGTGAAATGGTGCAACTCCCCCAGCAGCGCCGCTTTCGCCGCCGGCAGCGACTGCGCCGCACGCTCGGGATATGACGGCTGCTCTCTCCCCATAGGTTCAGCCCCGTGCACGTGCGCAAGCGAAGCGCCGCCTACGCGTGCTTGTTGATGATGGTAATCTCGATGGCCTCGGTATCGGGATCTATGGACTTGGCGGCGAGGGCGACCTTGTTGTCCTCGTTCAGGGCCTCCCAGTAGCGCCCGGCCAGCTCCTGCAGGTCGTCGCCCAGCGGCAGCAGGTAGGGCTCCCCCTCGAAAGAGGGCAGGGGGTCGCCGTCCCCCTTATAGGTGGTCACGCAGTGGCCTGCGCCGGGCAGGGCGGCCTCGTAGCTGAAAAACTGCCGCGTGCAGTGCTCGCCCGACCCGGCCACGGTCTTCAGGATGCCCAACTGGTAGGCGTGGAACGTGTCGTTCAGGTTCACCACCCCCGCGATGCGCGGGGTGTAGTTGGGTGCGTCCGGCTCGAAGGTGCGCGTGATCAGGGCCTCCTCGAAGGTCCGCCCCGCGCGCATGGCCTCGAAGATGGTGTCCGTCTGGTCGCCGTTGCTGACCACGTGGCAGCGGGGGAAGCTGCGGATGCAGTTGTAGATGATCAGGGAAGGGTCCTCGACCTTCGATTCGTCGAACGGGCGCGTGCGCACGGTGCCGTCCTCGCGCACGAAGACGCGGTTGCGGCTGTTCTGGCTGCGGCCCATGATCCAGTAGAGCTGCACCAGCCGCGAGCCGTCGGGGGTCATGCCGATGACGATGCCCCGTCCGGGGTAGGGGTTCTCGCTGAGAGCCTGCATGTTGGCGTCCAGAGTCTGTTGGATGTCCATCGCGGCATTGGTCCGCTGGGGATGTGGGGATTCGGTGTCCGCGGATTATACCCGTGCCGGGCGTGGCGTCCAACCGGACCGGCTGGATTACCGACAGGATGCCCTTGACATAGGCTCCGCTCTGTATTATAAGGAGCGATGTATCACGAGGTATGTAGGTCCGAGCCCTGCTCAAGCGGAGAGTGAAGCAATGGGCGGTGAAGACGCTCAGAGGGACGATCTGACGGGACTGGGGACGTACGCCGCGTGCATGGAGGCGCTGGGCGCCTGCGTTCAGCAGGCGCAGGAAGGCGGCGGGATGGTGTCGGTCGCGCTCGTTGACCTGGACATGTTCAAGGCGGTTAACGACGAGCACGGACCGGCCGTCGGCGACGAGGTGTTGCGCACCGTCGTGGCCGGCCTCCAGGAGGAGCTGGGCGAGATAGCCACGCTCTACCGCTACGGCGGCGACGAGTTCCTGGCGGTCATGCCGGGAGTGGAGAAGGAGGATGCCTTCCTGGCGCTGGAGGCGGCGCGGGAGTCGCTGCACGGCGAGCACACACTGACGGTGGAGGAGGACGAGGTGCGGCTGTCGTTGAGCGTCAGCGCCGGGGTGGCGTCCTTTCCCGGGGACGGCACCCGCCCGAAGGAACTGGTGCGCAAGGCTGGCGACGCCGTCTACCGCGCCAAGGCGTCCGGCGCGAACAAGGTCTGCCTGGCCCGCGAGGAGCGGATGGTCACCAAGACCAGCCACTACACGAGGGGACAGCTTGACCGGTTGGCCGCGTTGGCCGAGCGGGAAGGGGTCGGGGAGGCGGTGCTGCTGCGGGAGGCGCTGGATGACCTGCTGCGGAAGTACACCCTCTGAGCATTGCAGTCCGGGCCGTCCACCGCGTCCAGGGCTACTCCGGCACGTACGGCGGCTCCCAGAGCTGCCGGATGTCCCCGATCCCGTGCTTCTGCATGGCCAGCCGCTCCAGGCCCATGCCGAACGCGAAGCCCTGGACGGCGCCCGGGTCATAGCCGGCCGCGCGCAGGTCCTCGGCCTTCAGAAGCCCGCAGCCGGCGACCTCGAGCCAGTCGTCGCCGTGCCGGATCGCAGGGGCCATCCCCTCATCTACGATGCCGTGCTCATGGCCGGTCCAGCGCAATTCCAGCTCACCAAGGACGGCCGTGAGCACGTCCGTGAGCACTGCCTTCAGCCGCTCCACCCCCGCGCCGGGCTCGATGCAGAGCGCGTCCACCTGATGGAAGACCGGCGAGTGCCAGGCGTCCTCCGCGTCCGGTCGGAAGACGCGTCCGGCTGCCAGGAGCCGCACGGGCGGCGTCCTGCCCCTCATGGCGGCCATGGTCACCATGGTCATCTCGGTGCGCAGGGCCTTCGAGTCGCCGACGTGGTAGGCCCGGTCGGCGAACGCAGGCAGCAGGTCGTCGCGCTCGACGACTTCCTCGCCGGCGACCACCTCGTAGTCGGGAAGGGCGGCGCGGATGGCTTCCCAGACCCGCCGGACCGGATGCCCCTCGATCTCGAGCGGCCGGGGCCGCTCCAGCAGGGCGCGTACCTCGTGGGAGAACTCGGGCGGCAGGGCCCGACTCCTCAGTTCCTCGGCGACCATCGTCATTACCTCCTCTCTGAGCCGCTCCCTGGCGGAGTGGAGCCGGTTGTTGACCGTGGTCTCGGGCACCTCCAGGAAACCGGCGATGTCCCTGTGGGAGTAGCCGTCTATGTAGAACAGCGCGGTGACCTCGCGCTCCCTCTCCGCCAGAGCGCGCACCGCCGCGAGGATCGGTTCTCTCGTCTCGTGCCTCTCTGCGAGTTCGGCCGGCCCGGGCGCTCTGCCATAGTGGTCCCAAACCGCGGGCGGGCTCTTTGCCTTCGCCGTCCGCCGGTCCCCTCATGAACCCGGCCGCAGGGCAAGCAAGACCAGGTCCTCTGCGCTGACAGCAGAGGGCCGCTCGCGCTCGAAATCGGGATAGGCCCGCACGTCCGCGAAGCCGGCGCGTTCCAGGTACGCCACCATCTCCGGGGCGGTCATCGCGCGGAGGTGCTCGACGGTCTCCACCTTCCAGGTCTTCTCCCCTTCCCGGACGGTCGCGGTGTCCCGGATGTGGTAGATGGAGGTGAAATCGTCGTAGTGGTGCAGCGTCCGCCACTCGACTTCGAGCCCCTCGGTTACGAAGGTCGCACTCTCCGGCTCCTCCAACACCTGCCAGTCCGGGTTCAGCAGGTTGTCGTTGTCCACCAGCAGGAGGCCGCCCGGCCGCAGTGCCTCGCGCATCCGGCGCAGGGCGCAGATCAGCTCCTCGGTCTCCAGCAGGTAGCAGATGGTCGAGCCCATGCAGATGACGGCGTCGAAGGCGCCGGGGTTGTCCAGTTCCTGAATGCCCTGCCGACGAAGCTGTGCCTCGAGGCCGCGCCGGTCCAGCTTCGCCCGGCAGAGCTCGAGCATGGCCGCGCTCAGGTCAATGCCGGTCAGCCTGTAGCCTGCCCGCGCCAGCGGGATGAGGTAGGCGCCCGTGCCGCAGCCGGCGTCCAGGATGTCCTGCACCTGCCGGGGGCAGACTTCGCCGAAGGCCCACTCGATGAACTCCACCTCCTCGGGGTCCGCCTCGGCGTCGTCCCGGCCAAAGGCAACCAGGTCGTAGATGCGCGCGGCGCGAGGGCCGTAGGGCCGGTCTGTGCTCATGGTCGTCCAGCCGCTGGTGCCTCAGTCCGTCCGCAGAAGCTCTTCGAACGGTTCGCCCAGCAAGCGTTCGATGGCCGGGCAGACCCGCCAGAACTCCTTCAGCTCGCGGTATTCCCGCACGGCGTCCCGGTGCCCTGGCCGGGAGGTGAGCTCCGCGCGGATCATCAGGTTCTTGGCCGTGGCCTCCGGGTCAACGAACTCGATGACGCTGGTGCGGTAGCCCATCACGCGGAGCGCCGCCGCGCGGAGGGCGTCCGTCACCAGGTCCGCCTGCCGCTCCCGCAGGATGCCGTGCCGGGTGACGGCCCGGAACTCGGGCGCTTCGAGCCGGTTGTGCAGCTCGTGCTGGCAGCAGGGGGCGGCCAGGACCACCCGCGCCCTCCATTCCACGCCCCGAGCGATGGCCTCGTCGGTGGCCGTGTCGCAGGCGTGCAGGCTGAGCACCACGTCCGGGCGACCCTCCGGGCTGAACTCGGCGATGCGGGCGACGCGGAACTCCAGTTCCCCCCATCCCAGCCTGTCCCGAAGCTCGCGGACCCGTCCGATGAGCTCCTCATTCACGTCCACGCCGACCAGATGGGTGGGCAGCCCGCGGGCGTGCGCCAGGTGATGGTAGGCGGCGAAGGTCAGGTATGCCTTGCCGCAGCCGCAGTCCACGATCCGCACGCCGTCGGCCGCCCAATCGCTGTCCGCCACCGTCCGGGCGATGACGCGGAGGAACTGGTTGATCTGGCGGAACTTGCCCTGCATGGAGGCGTGCACGCGGCCGTCCTTGGTCATGATGTCGAGCGCCTGCAGCAGCTCGTCCGGCTGGTCGGCCGCCAGCTCATAGTCCTTCTGCCGGTCGTGGGACAGGTCGGGCTCCCGCTCGGGCATGGAGGGTTTGCCCCGGCTGACCAGTGCCTTGCCTTTGTCGGTGATGCGCACGTGGAGGTCGCCGGCGGTGGACTGGGCGTGGACGCGGGTGAAGGGCAGGTCGAGGGCCGCCCCCAGCTTGCGGCGCAGCTCGCGGCCGCGGTAGTTCTTGGTGATGCAGCGGTCGGGGGTCAGGTAGCTGAACTGCACGTGGCGGCGGCCCTTGATCAGCACGGGGCGGGCCTGCACCTTGACCCAGCCGTCGGCCGTCTCGCCGCGCGGGTGGGACAGGGTGAGCTGCTGGAAGCTGTCTGCGTCCAGCACCACGCGGGCCACCGCCTGCTTGTAGTTCTCCGGCTCGCCGCCGCTCATGGGGTCATCCTCGGGGCACAGTACCGACAGGACTACGGTATCCCAGGCAAGGGCGCCGCGCAACGCCTGGTGGGGTCTGCAATCGGGCTGCCGGTTCTATCTGGACAGCAGCTGCTGCACCGCATCGCGCAGCTCGGGCAGGTGTGATCCGACGACGCGCCAGACCTCGGCGGGGTCGACGCCCATGTAGTCGTGGATGAGCACGTCCCGCAGCCCCGCTATCCGACGCCAGGGGATGTCAGGCCGTTGAGCTCTGATGGCCTCGCTCAGGTTCTTAGTGGCCTCGCCGATGACCTCGAAGTTCCGGATGACGGCGTCCTGTACCATAGAGCTCTGCATGAACCTCTCGCGGCCCGCCGCCGTGTAATCGAGGATTCTGCCTATCGCTTCGTCTACTGTGGGACAGGTAGACGCGGTCGTCCTTCACAGCGGCACGGCCTCCCGCAGTATGCGCTCGCGCAGGAGCCGATGGAGGGCATTCTCCGTCACCACGTCCACCCGGCAGCCCAGAAGGTCCTCCAGGTCCTGTTTCAGGGCGACGTGATCGAGCAAGGAACGGCCCTCTTCCAGCTCCACCAGCACGTCCACGTCGCTTTGGGCTTCGGCTTCTGCCCGGACCACGGACCCAAACAGCCGCACGTTGCGCGCCCCGTGTCGGCGAGCCGTCCGCAGCACTTCCTGGCGCCGCTCCGTGATATCCTGCAAGGTCGGCATAGGACTTCCCCTCATCCAAAGGGTGCCTGTTATGCCACGGTGGCGGATGCCTGCCACCCGACCTGTCGCCTCAGGGCTGGTCACGGGTATCGGGCCTGCAGGGCGTGGCCCGCGTCCGCGCTGCGCACGGCGAGGTCAATGATGTGGATGGGCCGCCGGGCCCACTCCGGCGTGATGATAAGCTCCTCTTCCCCCAGCAGGGCGGCGGCGACGTTGGCGTAGTACCGCTCGCGCTCGCCCCGCGGGTTCCCGCCCTCCTGCTCGACGGCCTCCCCGTCGGTCTGGACGACGCTGCGGTAGGAGCCGCCGCCGAACATGTAAGTGCCCCGCGTGCCGGTGACCTCCACCATGTTGCGGTCGGCGTTCTTGGGGAAGCTGTCCACCGAGGACATGGACAAGGTCAGCCACTTGCCGTTGTCGAACCGGGCGACGGCGAATGCCTCGTCCTCGTTGGTGTCCGCGCCCCAGGGGCTTTGCTCCTGCCAGAAGCCGGTGTGGCTGAAGCCGCTGACCTCGACGAGATCCCCGTCCAAGAGCTGGAGGGAGTACTCCAGCAGATGGACGCCCCAGTCGTAGAGGATGCCGCCGGAAATGCTGCGGCTGTTGCGCCACCACTCGCTCGGCGCGTGATAGCCGCCCATATGGGCCTCTATGCGGAAGACCTCGCCGATCTGGCCCCCGTCGCGCACCTGCTCGACGGCGCGCAGGATGCAGCCGTCCCAGTGTCGGTTGTGGAACACCGACAGCAAGGCACCGCTCCGTTCGGCCGCCGCTATCATCCGGTCGCACTCGGCCGTGGTCAGCGCCATCGGCTTCTCGACCACGACACTGCGGCCGGCCTCCAGGCATTGCACGGCCAGCTCGGCGTGGGTGTTGTGCGGCGTCACGAGGGCCACCAGGTCCACCGCGGCGGCGTCGAGCATGGCCTCGGCGGAGGGGTGCGTCTCTATGCCGGGGAAGTCCTCGCGGGCGACCTCCAGGCGTTCCTCGTCCACGTCGGCCACGGCCGCAGGGGTCATGCCGGCCTGCTCCATGAGTTTCAGGTGCTGCGCGCCCATGTTGAACGCGCCGCCGTATCCGATGACGCCGACCTTGATGTCCTGCGCTTCGCGGAAGTCCGCCATGACACATCCCGACAGGAGGGGCGGTTGCGAACAAGGCGGGGGATGTTAAGGGTGGGAAGGGCAGCTGTCAAAGGTCAGCAGGGCTCCGCGGACGAACCACGCGGCATCGCCTCCGCGCCGTTCTCCAAGCCCCACGTCTCGCGCCTCACGCCTGCTGTTCCTCAATGCTCTTCATCTTGGCGACGCGCCGGCGGTGGCGCTCCTCGCCCGTGAACTCGGCCTCAAGGAAGGCACGCACGATCTCCCAGGCCAGTTCATCCCCCACGACGCGGCCCCCCAGGCAGATGACGTTCATGTCGTCGTGTTCGACGCCCTGGTGGGCGGAATAAGTCTCGGTCACGAGGGCGGCGCGCACGCCGGGGAACTTATTGGCGGTGATGCACGAGCCTACGCCGCTGCCGCAGATGACTATGCCCCGGTCCAGCCGGCCCTCGGCGACGGCGCGGGCCAGAGGGGCGGTGCGGTCGGGGTAGTCGTCGTCGGGCACCAGCTCCTGCGCCCCGAAGTCCTCCACCTGGTAGCCGTCCCGGCGGAGGCGCTCCAGCACCTGCTCCTTCAGCTCGAACCCGCCGTGGTCCGCCGCGATGCCCAGCCGCATCTTCGCTTTCCCCTGTGTTGTGCCTGGGTCGTGTCGTGCGCCCATGCTACGGCGCCCGAACGGCGCGCGCAAGGGGCCGGGGACTCACCAGGGCCACTCGCGCCCCCGGTTGTCGCGCATGACCAGGCGGTCCTCGTCGCAGGGGCCAAGGAAGTAGTCCAGGGCGGCGGCGGCCGCTTCCTCCGGCTCCAGGTCCGCCTCCACGTTCTTCTCGCCGCTCATGTAGGTGCGCATCCAGCCCGGATGGTAGAGCCGGAAGGTGAATCCCTCCGGGCGCAGGTCGTTGAACAGGATCTTGACGGCCATGTTGAGGGCCGCCTTGGACGTGCAGTAGCTGAACCACGCCCGGCGCGCGCAGCTTCCGATGCTGCCCGCCTCCGAGGACACGAAACAGAGCCGCCGCATGCCGCCCTCGTCCATGAGCGGCAGGAATGCTTCCACCACGCGCAGCGGCCCGAGGGCGTTCACGTCGTAGAGCCGGTGCATTTCGTCGTAGTCCTGCTCCTCGCGGATGTTTCTGCCCATGACCGGGGACGTGACGCCGGCGTTGTTGACCAGCAGGTCCAGCCGCCCGACGACGTCGCGAGTGGCGTCAGCGGCATCAGCGGCGGACTGCGCGGCACGGACGTCCAGCGGCACCACGTGCAGTCGCCCGCCGCTCCCCTCAGCCAGCTCGTCCAGCTCCGGCCAGTCGGGCATGTATTGCCCGGCGCAGACCGTCCAGTCCCTGTCCAGCAGTCCGGCCGAGAGCGCAAGGCCGAGCCCCCGGTCCGATCCGGTGACCAACGCTGTGCGGTCCGCCATCCTGCTCCTCCTGCTCTGAGCACAACGCAATCGCCCTGCAGCCTACCGGCGCGGAGCAACCCGCTCAACTGCGCCGCCGTCATGCGTCCCCGTCCGCACCGGCGTCGCGCCGCGCGAGTTCGGCCACCTGGCTGTCGTAACTGGTGACAGTTGGGATCCAGCGGGTCTGGCACTCGACCATCCAGCCGACGCCGAGGAACTCCCTGAGCCGGACGAGCTCCGGCGCCAGGTGCCCGCGCGGATCCACGCCCGACCCGTCCAGCAGCACAACCAGGTCCAGCTCCGGCGGCCCCAGCATGGGAAACTGCCAGTCAATGACCCGCAGGCCCTCATCCGTCACGAAGATGTTGTCCGGACTCAGGTCGCCGTGCACGCAGCCGCGGCGCCTCTGCAGCGCGCGGAGTGGTGCGTCCGACTCTGCCCATCGGCGCAGGCGCGCCCAGTCGTGGTGCTCTGTCTCAGTGAACCTGCCCTCGTGGATGAGTTCATCGAGCTGTCGAAGCACCTGCCCCGAGTAGTCACGCCACTTGTGCGGAGTGCTTATGTCCAGCCGGCAGGGCAGGCGGCCCCGGATGGCGGCTATGCTCTCCAGAAGCTCGCGGCCGACGCGCAGCACTTCCGCAGCGTCGGGCGCGATGTCCTCGAGCCGGGGGCTGTCGAGGAACTCGATCAGCATGCAGGAGCATCCCCGGCCCCGGTAGATGGTGCGGGCCTCCGGCAGCAGCGGCGAGCGGGCGGCGGCGTAGAACTCCGGTTCGACCGTGGGCCCGCACTGGCACTTGTAGATCACCGGTCCGTCGGCCGTCTCGACGCGTTCGACCTGGCTGAGCGGCCATTGCTGGAGCACTTCCCTTGCCCGCACCGGGCTGCCGAGAAGCTCGCCCAGCTCGGCGTCGTCGTGCAGCCACATATCCCAGTACTCGTGCTTGTGCACATTCGGCTCCGCGTAGTGCGTGGTGTCGTCAGGCGCAGGCCGGCACGAGGACGTAAATCGCCCAGCCGAAGTGCTTGCGCCCGTAGCGGAAGTACTCGTCCTGAGTCTCGCGCAGATGCGCGATGACGTCCTCCCGCTCGGGGTGGTCCGGGTTCTCCGCCAGCCAGGCGATCAGGCCCTGCCAGTTGCCGGACTCGTAGCGGTCCCACTCGTCCCGGGCGGCGCGCACCGCGCAGGCCACGTCGTATCCCTGCCGCCGGGTGGCTTCCAGTATCTCCAGCTCCGTCGGTATGGCCTGCTCCGAGCGGGCGAGCTCGGCCGGTGCGTGGTCGTGTTCCCAGTAAGCCTCGCCGACGGCCAGCCTGCCACCGTCACGCACGGCCCGGCTCATAGCACGCAAGGTGTCCTCGTAGCCGCCCCAGATGAAGCTGGCGCCGATGCAGGCCGCTGCGTCGAAGGAGCCCGGCTCGACCTCATGCGCCGACGCATCGGCGTGGACAATCTCGACGCGTTCCTCCAGGCCGTGATCCCGCATCTTCCGCTGCGCCCTCCGGCAGGCATTCTCGCGGAAGTCAATGCCCAGCCCGCCGATGCCGAACTCCTCGGCCCACAGCACAAGGCACTCCCCGTAGCCGCATCCGAAGTCAACCACTCTGTCGCCCTGGCTCAGCCTCAGGGCGCGCCCGACGCGCAACAGCTTCTCCCTGCTGGTGGGGTTCACTATCTCCATGGACCGCTCGGCTATGTCCTTCAGCTCCAGGAACTCCATCGCGTTCCTCCCGCTGTGGTCACAGTGTCTTGATCATGTGGATGTCCTCGGGCTCAAGGGCGTACAGGTCCGGGTGGACCTGTTCTGCGGGCCGGAAGCCCCGGCTGGTGTAGAAGCCGACGGCCGATTCGGAGGGCGTGGCCGATACGTACAGCCGGCGAGCGCCGTGCTCACGTGCCCTGTGCTCGACGCGCGCAAGAAGCTGCGTGGCAATGCCCCGTCGCCGGTAGCCCTGGCCCACCCAGAGCCCTGCGAGCTCGGCGACGCCCGGCTCCAGCTCGTGGCATAGGACGGCCATGGCGACCAGCCGATCGCCGTCGAACGCGCCGAACATCCTCCCGCCAGCGGCCAGGGTCGCCCGGACGCCCTGCACGTGATGGGTCACGGTGTGCTCCCCGTCGCCCTCTGGGGACCAGGGCGGCACGCGCCAGTCGACAGGCTCTGCGCGAAGTCGTCCGTCGCGGCAGGTGTAGCCGACCGTCACGTGCTCGGTGCGGTCAATCTCGCCCAGCCGGCCGGCTTCCGACCTGTCCATCTCTCGGATGTTCATCGGAGTGTCTCCCGCGTTCGGGGCGCCCGGCCGGCGTCGTCCCGTGGCGCCCAGCTCTCGGATGATCTGCTTCGCGGCCTGGATGGCCCGCCGGCCGCGGGCGGAATCGGGCCCCAGGAACAGCAGCTTCTCGAAGACAAGTACGGCCAGCAGGTAGAACCGGCCCAACCGGTCCTCGGGATCGTGGTCGGTGCCGTACGCCGCGCGGAACCTGGCCATGTCGAACGCGGGGCACTCCCGCTCGGGCTGCCCGAAGTAGTAGTCCACCCAGGCCAGCTCCCAGCGCGGGTCGCCGGCGACGGACTCGACGTAGTCCACTACGGCCCGTATGCGGCCCGTTGCCCCATCCAGGATCATGTTGCCGTTGTGCATGATATCGCCCATGTGCAGCAGGCGGCAGGATGCGCAGTCCAGCTCGGGGCTGAGCTGCCGTGGCAGGTCGGCCAGCACTTCCGCCTCCGCTTCCGTAAGGTATCCCTTCTGCAAGTGGAGACGCGCAGCCCGGTCGCAGTGAAAGAAGCCGGCCCAGGTCCTGCTGACGGGTCCGAGGTCAGGGTGGGACCGGAACCCGGTGGCCGGCGGGTCGTCGCCCAACATGCCATATGGCCCGTCGAAGCGCAGCTCGTGGATGCGCCGGAGCAACCCGCCAAACTCCGCTTCGTCGTAGGGGCACGGCTCGCCGGGTCGCCAATCGGCCGGGACACCTTCTATCCACTGCCAGACGGCGCAAGCCTGGCCCTGCGGCCCGGCGTCGGGGGCGAACGCGACCAGCTCCGGCACCGGCACGCCGGCCTCCCTGATGCGGCGGTGGAAGTACACCCCGACCGGTGTGCCGGGGCGCTTCTTCACCTTCAGCAGCAGGGGCCGGCCGGCCGCCCACAACCGGAAGCTGTGGGAGTCGTCGCCGCCGACCGCCGGCCGGTAGGGCTCGACGTGCTCCGGCCGGCGGCCGATCAGGCTCTCGGCGATCCGTAACGCTGTTTCACGCTCGATGGTCCGCACTGGTTTCCTCTCTGTTCGGTGCCAGCATGTCCAGCGGGAACGGCGGCTGGGCCAGCGGGCGGACGGCGATGGACAGCAGGGCCAGCTCGTTGTCGTCGCCTGCTGCCCGGTTGGCCTTCAGTATGCCGCAATCCCGGCAGCGGTGGATCAGCACCCACTCGCCGCGCCGGACCCACAGGGCCACGGGTTCCATCAGCCCCCGGCAGCCGCTGCGCCGGTCACCCGGGCGGATGTCCACGTGCCGGCTCCACAGGCAATGGGGGCAGTGGTTGCGGTGTTCGGTGCCCGGCGCCCGGCCGGGCACAGCCTGCCGACAGTTGCCGCACACGTAGGATTCGGGCGGCGCCTGCGGCGGCGGTTGCTTCCTGTATCGTCTGCTCATGCGTGGTTACCTCGCATGAGATCGTTTCTCTGGATGCGGGCGCCGTTCGCGGGGCGCCCGGCTGCGGTCGGCCTGCTGAGCTTCTGGGAGTGGCGTTGCTGACAGTCATGAAAGTCTCCAGTGAGAGTACGTTCGTCCGGTTGTCTCATGTGGATTGGGGGCCGCGGCGGGGGCGTACGTGCGCCGGGCCGCGGACGCCTGTCACGCCCGCGGCCCGGCGCTCAAGAAAACACCGGCCGCCCGCTGGGGACGGCCGATCAGACGGCAGGATTCTCCGACTCGGAGATCAGCCCGTGCCCGGTCGAGGGCGTATCGCAACGACAGTCTGTGCGTTCGGTGCAATCATCAAACGCCCTCCGGTTCGGGTAACGCGGTCGAACTCCAACACCGTGAATATACGCTCCGGCCCGCCCGGAGTCAATCGGCGAACGCCGGCGCGCTCAGCGCCGCCCGGCCGCCTCCCCGACCAACCAGTCGAACAGCTTCTGGAAGACGGGATATGCCTCGGCTGTGTCCTCGGGGTGGCACTGGACGGCCAGGATGGGGCGGCCGTCTTCGGCCTCCAGCCCTTCGATGACGCCGTCCCGCGCCCGGGCGCAGACGCGCAGCCCGTCGGCCGGCTTCTTGACCGCCTGATGGTGCCAGGAGTTGACCGCGATGCTGGTGGTGCCGAGCACGCGCGCCAGCAGGGATCCGTCCTCGATGTCCACCGTATGCGCCAGCACGCACTCGCTGGCGTGGGTGTAGTGCTGCACCGCGCCCTGGATCTGGGAGAGGACGTCCTGCACGAGATTCCCTCCCAGTGCCACGTTCAGCGACTGGATGCCGCGGCAGATGCCAAGCACGGGCAGCTCCCGCTCGACGGCGGTGCGCACGGCGGAGAACTCCTCCGCGTCGCGCACCGGATCCTGGTATATCGAGGAGGGATGCGGCTCCTCGTCGTAGGCCAGAGACACAACGTCGCCGCCGCCGGTCAGCAACAGGGCATCGGCCGCCTGCAGGGCGGTGGCGATGGCCTCCTCATCGTCGGTACGGGGCAGCAGGACCGGCACGCCGCCGGAGCGCAGGAGGGCCTGGGGATACTTGATGTCGCAACCCATCGTCGAGTGCTGCCGCTCGTTGCGGAGCGGACGGTTGTTGCGCCGGCCGGTTGTCAGGGCGATGATCGGTCTACTCATGTTCGGTGTCCTCTCCGGACCTACCTGGCCGCTTGTTCCGGGCTTGCGCGGTGGAGCAGCAGTCCGCGGGTGTCGGTGTGCTCCAGGGTGATGAGCCCGCGCTCGGCCATGCGCTTGATGATAGCGTCGCTGACCGGCGGCGGGTAGTACATCACCTCGCGCAGGCGGTAGAAGTGCGTGCCCTCGCCCACGTAGGCGAGGTGCTCCTCAAGGACTGCCTCCTCGTGCAGCGCCGGCGCAGGCTCCAGCACGGGCGCCTTCTCCAGCCACTGGTCGAAGGCGTCCCATCGGCGCACCACCTTCGAGTAGGCGGAGGACAGCACGTAGGGGTCGCGGTAGCGTTCGGCCAGCTCCAGGGCCATGTCCGCCTGGCAGACGCGCCTGCGGATCATCCCGTTGACCAGCTCCAGGTCCGCGGGCCTGGCGCCCAGCAGAGCGAGCGAGTCGCGGCACTCATCGAGCATCCGTGCCAGCAACTCGGCCACGGGCTCGGCGCGACCCTCGCTGACGAAGGTCGCCTGCATGCCGTGGCGGGCGGCCGCCCAGCGGTTGGTCATGGCGTCCCGGTACTGCTGCGGCGTGGGCCGCACCTCGCGCACCTGCTCGCCCTGGTGGTGGAGGAAGGCGGCCACAAAGGTGGCCATCTCTGCCAACAGCCTGCGGGAGGATGCGCAGTCCAGGATGCGCACCTCCATGGTGGGCACGCCGTAGAGCTTCGGCGCGGCGTCCCCGCCCCAGGTCGTCTGGGCCAGGTGGGGGTCCCGCACGGGGCTCGGCATGGTGCATCCGTGGGCCAGCCGGCGCACGCGGTGGCTCTTCAACCCGCCCACTATCCGGTTCCAGAAAGGCGAGTTGGCCGCCAGCGCGGCGAACGCCGGCACGTACGCCATTACCTGGTTCTCCAGGTGGATGCCCGCCGTCTCGTCGTGCATGCACCCCACGTGGATGTGGGAAGCGTTGAACAGGTTCTCCACCGGGTGCGCGCCGCTGGGGAACATGTTCAGGTCGAACCGCCCCACCAGCTCGGCTGCGCGGTCGGTGACCCGACGGGTGCGCTGCCAGAACTGCTCCAGAGACGCGTTGATGCCCATGCCGAACTCGATGGTGTTCCAGTCGAAATGCACGGGCAGGTCCAGCTCGGCGCGCAGGACGCCGGCGAAGGCGTCGCACTTCTGCATGTCAACAGTCCGTTCCAGGCGGTCAACCAGCATGACCTCCCAGTCGGTGCTGAACGTTCTGGGTTCGAATACGCTCATGGTTCTCTCCTGGCCGGCAGCCCTCCGGCATTCAGGTGCAATGCCTGTTTCATCTTGCCGCCGGGGAAGTGTGTCCTGGCGACGTAGAGTGTGCCGGCGCCCGGCACCAGCAGGCGCTCCATGGGCGCCCGACGCTCCTTGCGGTGCAGACGGAACTCGGCGACGGGTTCGGGAGGGCCGTCGGGGAAGCGGGCGACAACGGCGCACTCGACGCCGCCCTCGACGGGACGCCGGGCGGCCACCCATGCGCCGGGCAGCTCGGCACCGCACAGCTCGCCGGCGGCCAGCGCCAGGGCGAATGCCGTCCCGCCCTCGGGCCGGACGGGCTCGGGCAGCCATCGGGGCTCGAGCGTCATCACGTCGTGGCCGCGCCACGTGCGCAGAATCGGACCGCGGCTGCCGTCGAAGGCATAGATCAGGCACTCGGCGCGGCCGCCGTGCTCCATCAGCGCCCAGCCGCCGCGCAGCCACCAGCCGTTCCACAGCGTGTCGTGCATGTGAGTGGCGCGCGCGACGGCCAGCCGCTCCTTGTCCACCGATACGATGCGGCTGCCCCGGCCGTTCTCCGGCTCCAGGCGACAGGCCGCCCGGAACCCGAGGCTCACCGGCTGCACGTCGTCAATGGGCTCTTTGGGCTTCTTGTCCTTTCCTTCGTTCTTCTTGTCCTGCGGCTTGCCGGCGTGGACGTTGCGCTCGATCAGCACAAGGGGCAGCGTGTCGAAGAGCGTGAATGCGACCGACGTGCGCATGTTGCGGTCCTTGTCGAGCACGCCCTCCATCTGGAGTCTGGCGGCGCCTGCCTCGCGGCGGGCGGAGGCCGAATCCATCTGCACGGCGCCCAGCTTCTCGTTCCAGCCGAATGAGACCAGGTCGCGATGGCCGCCCGCTTCCAGCACCCGGCCCACCATCGAGTCATCGGCCTGGAAGTGGTCCACGTCCCGCCCCTTCTCTCGCAGGGACCGAATGCCGCCGCCGCGCAGGGGTGTCACGTCCAGCACGTACCATTCGCTTTCCAGCCGGTGCACCTTGCCGATGCTTGTCCGGAAGGCGCAATGGTAGGGGGCCTGGCGCGGCAGCACGGTGCAGGCGGCGGTCAACTTGCCGAAGGTAACCTCGAAGGCGAGCGGCAGCTTCGGCTCACTATCCAGGAAGTCCCCGGTAGCCATCCTGGCGACGAATGCGTCCCCACGCCGGCGGAACTTGCCCGTGCGGCGCCGCCCGTTGGCGCAGACGGTGAACTCGCCGGGCTTGTCGTCCTTCCACCACAGCAGCCGCACGCGCAGCCGCTCCGGTATCCGGCCCTGTGTCAGCTCGGGCTCCACCACGAGCGGGCGCAGGTAAGGCGCGGACTCGGCGACGCCCGCCACCACGCTGTCGCCGACGGAACCCACCTCGCGGGGGTCCGCCACTTCGCGCGTGATCTTCAGGACTTGGTCCTTGAGCCATTCCGGGGCCTGCGTGCGCTCGGGCAGCAGACAGGCGGGTTTGAAGGCGACCTCCAGCTTCCGCAGGGCGTCGGAGGACGTGCCTTTCAGTTGCTTCACGTTCGTTATCTTGCCAAGCAGAGCTTCCATCGTTCCGTCTCCGATCGAGATGCACGGGGTCAGTGCCGCCGGTGCCGCGGCGGCGGCGGGCGGCCAAAGAAAAAACCGCAGGCGTGCCTAAACTCACGCCTGCGGTTTGGGTGATTCGTTCGGTCCCTTCCGGGACTGCTGCTAAGCTGGAGGGAACGCCGGCTCGGTCAGCGGTGCCCCGGCCCGAGGCGTGACACGAGGTCACGGATGGGATCACGCATGCTCATTCGTGCACGCCTCCTGTTAGGGGCACTTGAGCCGAGAAGCTGACTCCAGGCAGGCGTGCATTATAGCACCGCGCGGGCCCCTGTCAAGACCGTTTCCCCATCGGACGGGCGAGCAAGCGGCTCTCAGGCCCGCGGCGTTGCTTTTCAGGTTGCATTCCTGACGCGTGTCGGTTAGCCTGCGATATGTTGACAGTGGCCGCGTTGCGGCCTCCCTTCTGAACGAACCCCGTCGGCGACCGTGCGACGCGGCCCGAGACCGACAGAGAGCATCGGGTTTGTGCCGGCCGTCCCGGCCCGCCAAAGGAGCCGACAGAATGATCCACGTCAAAGACGAGCACGCCAAGGGTACCCTGCTGACCTATCGGCCCGACATTAAGCTGCTTGACTGCACGGTGCGCGATGGGGGGCTGATGAACAACCACCACTTTGGGGATGACTTCGTCCGTGCGGTCTATCAGGCGTGCGTCGAGGCCGGGATAGACTACATGGAGATGGGCTACAAGGGCGCCAGGAGCATCTACCCCCCGGACGAATACGGGCCCTGGAAGCACTGCGAGGAGGAGGACCTGCGCCGGATCGTGGGCGAGAATCCGACGCCGCTGAAGCTGGGGGCCATGGCGGACGCCGAGCGCAGCGACTACCGGGAGGACATCCTGCCCGCCGACGAGAGCGTGCTGGACTTCATCCGCGTGGCCTGCTACGTCCATCATTTGCCGGTGGCGATGGACATGGTGCAGGACGCCCACGAGAAGGGCTACGAGACGGCCCTCCAACTGATGGCGGTCTCCGTAGTGCCGGACCACGAGCTGAACGAGGCGCTGGAGCTGGTTACAGAGTGCCCCGCCGCGGCGGTCTACCTGGTGGACAGCTTCGGCGCGCTCTATAGCGAGCAGGTGCGCGACCTGACGCTGACCTACGTCGAAGCGTTCAAAGAGGTCGGCAAGGAAGTGGGCATCCACGCCCACAACAACCAGCAGCTCGCCTACGCGAACACAATCGAGGCGCTCATCATGGGCGCCAGCCGGCTGGACGGCACCATGAACGGCATAGGGCGGGGCGCTGGCAACTGCCCGATGGAGCTGCTGATTGGTTTCCTGAAGAACCCCAAGTTCCGCCTGCGCCCGGTGCTGACGTGCATCCGCGACGCGCTGGTGCCCCTGGACGGCCAGATGGAGTGGGGCTACCGGGTGCCATACGGCATCACCGCCCAGCTCAACCAGCACCCCCGCGCCGCCATCAAGATGCGCAACGGCGACGACCCGGACGACTACGTGGCTTTCTATGACCTGATGATGGAAGAGGAGTAGGCGCGCGGGGCCGCGGGCTTAGATCCGGCCCATCTGCCGGCGCAGGCGGCGGACGGTCGGGCCGTGGGCCCGGAAGGGCAGGGCGGGCGTCTGCGGCGCGGGCAGGCGGCATCGGCGGGCCAGTGGCGTCTGGCGCACCTTCATGTTGTAGGCCAGCACCATGAGCCGCTCCAGGTTCACCGTGTCGGCGATGTTGTAGGCCAGCAGCGTGTCGAGGGCGCGACGGTCGGCGCTGGCCAGATAGTCGCGCCACAGCAGAACGGCGAAGAAGCCGTCCACACCCTCCAGCTCGCCACGCTCGATGCCCACTTGCCTCTCGCAGCCCTTGAGCCCCCCGCGCAGGCCCAGGCTGCCCAGCACGTAGCGCAGGTCTATGTGCGCCTGGCCCATGGGCGCGCCCAGCCGATCCCGCAGCCAGGGCACGTCGAACGTCTTGCCGTTGTAGGTGACGATCAGCTCGTAACGTTCGACATCCTCGAGGAACTCGTCCAGGTTCTCATCGTGGACGTACCAGCGCACGTCCCGTCCGTCGTAG
>CAYFVS010000039.1:0-4595 GCA_964346565.1 uncultured candidatus Brocadiaceae bacterium
TCGATGACCGTGCGGCGCCAGAAGGTGGACGACTGGGTCAGGCAGTTGCCCACCAGCCACTGCCAGCGCTCGGTCCACGGGCGGCGCGGCCACAGGTAGCGCTTGCCCACCCCGGGTCCAAACAGCTCCCCCGGCCCGCTGACCCAGTGCACGTCGGGGTCGGCGAAGAGCCCGGCCACGTGGGTGAGCGTCCCCGGCGTGTAGAGGTCGTCGGTGTTGATGTAGGCCAGCACCTCGCCCGTGGCCCGCTTCATGCCCTTGTTGATGGCCTGGCTCTGTCCCTCGTCCGGCTCGCTGACCCAGTCGGTGAGGTACGGGTCGTACTCCTCCAGCAGGTCCAACGTGCCGTCGGTCGAGCCGCCGTCAACGACGATGAGCTCCAGGTCGGGGTAGCCCTGCAGGAGGACCGAGCGGAGGGTCTCCTCAATCATGTCCGCCCGGTTCAGGGACGGGACGACGATGCTCATCCGGGGCCAGGGGGCTCCGTCGGGAGTGGTCTCGGGGGCCGTGGGCGTCTCCTCGGTCCACGGCCAGCCGGTCCGTCCCTCAGGCGGGGCGGGCAGCTCGTCAACCCTGGGACAGCGCATAGCGGCTCCCTCCCTGCCGGCCCGCGCTGCGGCGAGCCTCGACCCGTTCCTCGTAGAGCGAAACGTATCTTCGGCGCATCAGACGCACATCGTATTCCTCCTCGGCCGTCCTGCGGCACAGCGGGGCCATGCGCCGGCGGGCCTCCCCGTCGGTGAGCGCCGCCCGCAGACAGCGGGCCAGGTCGGCCGCGTCCTCCGGCTCGGCGAGCCAACCCGTCTCGCCCGGGCGGACAACCTCCGGCACGCCGCCCACGCGGAAGGACACGCACGGCGTGCCGCACGCGACGCTCTCCACCAGACCGTTGGGCAGGTTGTCGGCCCGCGTCGGGAGGCAGAACACGTCGCTGGCGCTGTAGAGGGCGGGCATCAGGCGTTCGCTTTGGACCCGGCCGAGATCGCTCACCGGATACGGGGAGGCCCCCCGCACGCTCTGCCCGCCCCCGCCGGCGAACAGCAGGTGCAGGTCGGTCAGACCATCCGCCCGGAGCCGCCGCAGGGCCTCCAACAGCAGGTCCCCGCCCTTGCGTCGTCCGCCCAGGAAGTGCGCGCTGAAGAACAGGACCCGTCCCGACTCGGGCAGGCCGACCGACGCGCGCGCCGACTCCCGCGGGAGCGGGCGGAACAGAGCGAGGTCCACGCCGTTTGGAATGCAGACCGAGCGGAGCCGCCGCGTCAGCGGCGCCCGGCGCGCCTGCGCCAGCAGCCAGCGCGAGGGCGTGACCAATACGGGGTCAACCCGCCCGTAGACCCACCGGCGCAGCCGGTAGAGCAGCCGCGTGGTGTCGCGCTTGATCTTCGGCGTGCCGGGAATCTGGGGGCACTCCCCGCACCCGGTCAGCCACCTGTCGCAGCCGTAGCTGTAGGCGCAGTGCCCGGTCAGCGCCCACATGTCGTGCAGCGTCCAGACCAGCGGCGCGCGGCGCTGAAGGCGGGGCAGCAGGAGGAAGTTGAAGTAGTAACTGTGCAGATTGTGAAGGTTTATGATGTCCGCCCAACTCGCGTGACGCCGCCAGCCCCGCAACGACTCCAGGTTCAGCGCGCCCTCCAGCCCCGTGTTCACCTCAAGCCACCAGGTCAGGTGATGAACCAGCCACCACAGGGGCGTGCGGCGGACCCACGTCTGCATGTCCGGCCGGTCGGGCACGTGCTCGCCGGAGACGATGCGGCTCTGGTGCCCGGCGCGCTTCAGCTCCTCGTGCAGCCGGCCCGCGGCGCGGGCGGCTCCGCCCATCGTCGCGTACGTGTTGACGTGGAGGACGTTCATGGGCGCTCCCGCGGGGGTCCCTGGGGGAAGGCGCGCCGGACGCGTTCACGCTCCTGCCGACGGAAGTGGCAGCGGGCCAGACCCATCGCCGCCTCGGCCAGCTCCGGACGCCGGCCGGCCAGGTCGTCCTTCTCGCCGGGATCGCTGCCCAGGTCGAAGACCCGGCATGTGCCCGCCGCGCCGTCCACCGCCAGCTTGATGCGCCGGTTCTGGAAGCTGACGCGCCGCTTGACACGTCGCAGGTCGCGGCAGTCGAGCTGGTAGAACGTCCCGTGCGGCCCGTAGAAGGACTCGGCCACAAACAGCCGCCCCTCGGAGGCCATCTCCCGCCCCCGCAGCAGCGGCGCGAAGCTCCGCCCGACGCAGGTCCCCGCCGGCAGGTCGGCGCCCAACAGCTCGGCCACCGTCGGCAGCAGGTCCACCAGGCCGACCTCTCGCTCGACGCGGCGTGGCTCCGTTTGTTCGGGCAGCCGGACCAGCAGTGGCACGCGCAGCGTCTCATTGAAGTGAAACGAAGGGTGGAAGAACCGGCCGTGTTCCATGAACTGCTCGCCGTGGTCACTGGTCACGATCAGCAGGCAACGGTCAAGACGGCCGCGGCCCTGCAGCGCGTCCAGCACCGCGCCCAGGCGCTCGTCCAGGCGGCGGACCTCGGCCTCGTAGAGCATCCGCAGCTCCCGGGTGTCCGGCTCGCTCAAGGCCGCAAGGTCCCCCTCGGCGACGCGGCCGGCCGTGCGCCGCAGCGCTATCATGCGGGGAGTCGAGAGCGCCCGCCCGCCGACCGCACGCTGGCAGCGCGCCGGGGGGCAGTAGGGCTCGTGCACCGTCATGGGGTGGAGCCACAGGAAGAAGGGCCGCTCGGGAGGTGCCGCCAGCCAGGCGGTTACGGCGGACCAGAAGCGCTCCTCCAGGCCCAGCTTCACCCGGAAGCGTGACCAGTAGCGCATGTAATCCAGGACGGGCCGCCACAGTGGCTCCAGGGGGCGAAGCAAGCCCATGGCCCGCAGCGGGGCTTTCAGGGCTGCCCGCGCCCCGCGGAAGGCCCTGCGCACCGCCGGCGCCGCGCCGCTCACGCGCGTGCCGGTGCCCCCGTCATGCGGCACGTGGTCCCACACGCCGCCGTCGGTCGGCGTGTGCTCCAGGAAGCTGCGCAACCTGTCGGAACCGCGGTCGTAGCCGAAGAAGCGTGACACGTACGGGTTGCCAGCGTTGAACCCGAAAGTGGCGTAGCCCCGCTCCTGGAGAAGCTCCGCCAGCGTGACCGGCGCTTCGCCCACGCCGAGCGACGCGCTCTGGAAAACCATACGGGAGGCCATCAGTCCAGGAAATGAGGATGGCGTGTTCGGCCCGCTGGCCCAGGCGGTCTCGAACACGCAGGCGGACTCTGCCAGCCGATCGAGCCGCGGCGAGGTGGGCCGTTCGGAGCCGCAGCAGCCCAGCGCGTCCGGGCGCAGAGCGTCGGCGGTGACCAGCACCACGTCCGGTGTGTCCGCCCGCTCGGCCATCACATGTAGCCCAGGTCCTTGAGCCTCTGGCGCAGCATGCGCTCCTTCTCCTCGTCTGCCTCTCGCAGCTCGGACTCGCCGAACAGCTCAGCCAGGACGCAGTTCACGTACTCCTCGACGCTGTCGAACGCGCCGCTCACCTCAACCAGCTCGGCGATGCGGCGGTGCAGTTCCGGGTCGAGCTTCACGGTATCGTCGGGCATGGGCCGAGTCCTCAATCTACGTAGCCGAGGTCTTGCAGGTGCTGGAGCACGCGCTCCTCCTCGTCGCGGCTCTTCAGCTCGATGCGCGGCCCTACTACGCCGGCCTGCCAGTAGTCACGCAGCCGTCCGAGCATGGCGCGTTCCTCTCCGGTCATCTGGTCGAGTTTGAGCCGGCGGGGATGCATCTCCAGAGGGTCCCCGGCCAGGTCGAGGATGAACGTGGGGGCGGTACGCCAACCATGCAGCACGCGCGGGTCGGGCGTCGCTTCCCGTGCCCGTTTGTTGCGCCGGCGCTCGCACAGGTCGTGTATGGCCTTCACAATCGACTCCGGCAGGACGACCTGCGCGATCCGCTTCAGGCACGGCAAAGGGGATAGCCCCGCCGGCGTCGCGTCACAGAACCGGTCCAGGCAGGGCGCCCCCGGATGCCAGAGCAGCTTGCGCGCGCCCTCCATGATACATGCCCCGGCGGGGCTCCAGGTTTCCTGAAGCATCTCCCGCGTACTGAGTTCGTGCCGGGTTCGCCGCGGGCTGAGCCGTCTGTTACGCACCCACGCCTCCGCAAAGAACCGCCGCTGTTGCGCCCCTCCCGCCAGGAGGGAGCGGCCATCGGTGCGCCCGTCCCGGCCGAGGGCGCCGGGCGGCAGCCCCAGGTAGTCCATGACCGTGGGCTCCACGTCCACCAGCGAGACCCGCCCGGTCACGCGCCCGGCTTCCAGGCCGGGTGCGCGTACGGCCAGCGGGACCCGAAGCACATCATCCAGCAGCGTATCAATGTGCTTGATGGGCGGCCCCGGGCTGTCTGGCTTGATGGCCTCGCCGTGGTCGGCGAAGGCGGCGACGAAAGCGTCGTCCCACAGGCCGGCCTCGCTCAGTGCACTCACCATGCGCGGCCAGCGGATGCGGTCGAACCAGTTGACACCCCGCACGTACCAGCGCAGGAACAGGCGCACCGCCTCCCGCTCATCCAGCTCGCGGCGGGCCCGCCGCACCGCCCGGCGATGGAAGGCCATGTGGGCCGCGTTGTCGTCCCCGT
>CAYFVS010000040.1:0-5098 GCA_964346565.1 uncultured candidatus Brocadiaceae bacterium
TGTTGTCGTCCCAGTCCAGGTCCACCTGTCCGTCGCCGGCCGTGGCCGTCAGGCCCGTCGGGTCGGCAGGGGGCGTCGTGTCGGGAGCGGGCGTTGCCGACGCCTCGTTCGAGTTGCCGCTCTCGCCGACAGTGTTAACCGCGCTGACCACGTAGTAGTAGGTGGTGCCGTTGGTCAGGCCGGTGTCGGTGTAATGGGTCTCGGTCAGCCCTGTGGCGACCACATCATAGGGCCCACCGCTGGTAAGGCTGCGCTTCACGTTGTAGGTCTGCGCGCCGGCAGAGGGATCCCAGTTCAAGGCCACCTGCGCATCGCCCCCCGTGGCGGTCAGGTTCGTCGGCGGGCTGGGCGGTTCGGTGGCCGAGTCGCCGAGCAGGTCTCGGATCACCTGCATCTGGTAGTTGCGGTCGGGATCGGCCGGGTCGTCGGTCAGGCCCCAGCAGCCGTACCGGTTGTAGCCGCTCGCCAGGGACAGGTCGCAGGTCAGCCCGCCGCCCAACGCCAGCCAGCAGTCCTCGTAGTTGTACTTCAGTTCGTCGTACATGCGCGCAGCGCGCACGGCCGAGATGCGGTTTGCGATGTTCGTCGTCGAACCGCCGCCGGTGTCAGTGCCCGTCTCGTATGCCAGACAGCCTCCGGGCAAGCCCCAGTCGCTGGCCGCGGCGATCCAGTTCTGGCGGGTTGGGATCGAATTCGTCGCCGTCTGGTGCATGTCGTCCAGGATCTGGTCCACCGTGTAGTTCTCCGTCCCAGCGTCGCCGCCGGCAGCCGCCCCGCCCATGTAGGTGGCCAGCCCGATGCCGTAGAAGTAGTCCGACGGCGGACCGTAGTTGTCCTGGATGTAAGGGAGCATATAGGTCTCCAGCCAGTCCAGGTGGATCGCCCACCAGCACAGAACGCCGCGGAGGCGGTTGTTCACTTCGTTCTGGCCGAAGACGTTCGCGAATGCGTTCACGATGTCCATCGTCCGGTTCGCGTGGCGGCGATAGTGCCAGACCTCCTCGCTGGTCGAGCCGTCGTAGTCGTAGTCTGCCGTCCCGGCGTTGACCTCCTCCACGGCCATCGCTTTGTTCCACGCGTACTGGTTGAACCCGTAGTTCCAGACCTCGTTCGAGTTCTCCAGGTAGACGTCAAGGTTGGGATCCAGGTTGGCGTAGACCAGTTGGGCGAGCTGGTCAAGGTAGTTGTCGTCCGCCGCGATCGGCACGCAGAGCCACAAGTCCTTCTGCGTCTGGTTGCACAGGTCGATGTAGTACTCGTAGCACCACCTGTCCTTCTTGTTCAGCGGCGGGATGTCGTCCATGGACGCATCGGTGGGCAGCTTGCGGTTCGACCAGTACTGGAAGAGCGGCCCCTCGGCATCCCACTCCGTGTTGCCATTGACGTGCAGGTAGCGGATCGCCGCGAAGCTGGCCGTGTTGTAGCAGTCAATCAGCTCGTCCGTGAACACCTGGGTCGTGTCCCACGCATAGCCCGGCCGGATGAGCCGGAAATCCGTGAAACCGCTGCCCAGCGGGTCGCTGGACGTGCGCTGAGTGTCCGTCAGGGACATCACGATCAGCCCGTGGTGCGCTCCTGGCGGGTCCATCGTCAGGTCGAAGGTCGTGGTGTTCGTGCCCGGGTCGTAGAGTTGATTCGAGATCGTGAACGGTCCCTCCATGTGGCTCAGGACGGCTTGCCCTTTGAACGAGCCTTTGAAGACACCGCTGTGGTCTTTGCGATAGACTTCGGGGTCGTCTATGCTACCCGCCCACTCGGCGACCGGCCGGGCATCGTAGACGAACCTGCCGTCGCACTTGAGCCATCCGTCGGCGTCCACGTCGCTTGCGGTCAGGTCGGTCCATCCCCCGGCGCCGTCCGGCTTCGCCCAGCGGTAGCTGTGGTCGGCCAGATTCACGAACTCCCAGCTCGCCCCGCCCACGCCGATCTTGCCCGGATACGTCGTCTGAGCTGAGGTCGGCGACGCCAACGTGACCGCGAGCGCGGCAACCGCCAGCACGACAACAACGAGTCTTGTCGGTCTAAACATCGTCTCTCTCCTCAAACACTTGCTGATGACCCTGTGAAGGTCACCTGGTTTCCCTCGCGCACGTCGCCCCGCGGAGGCGGAGCGTGCGCGGGTACGTCCCGCAGTCCGCTAACGACACCGCGACTCCGGAGCGAGCCGCGTCACACCCCCACCATCACCTCCTCTCCGAGAAGGCTCAGTATCCCCATCAGCGTGCTTCGCCGCAGACGTTGTCGCCGCGCGTCAAGGCGCCGCCACCGCAACGGACTCGGGCCGCGCCTGCCGGCTGAAAGCCTGGGCCACTGCGCACGTGAGTCCCCAACGTTGGCGGCCCCGGCCAGCGAACGCATCCTGCCCGGGGCCGCCTTGCATGCCTGTCCAGAGCGCAGCAGCAACCGACTGGCGTCAGATGCTGTCGCAGGTCTCCACGTTCTGGTCGGATTCGTATGTAAGAGTCGCGTGCGTCACATCGGTCACGCACGTGGTATTGGTTGAGTACCTGCCGTCGGTCGCCCAGATGTCCATCGCCCAGCCGTTGGCGCCGGTGACGCCGGACTTCTGCCACTCTGAGCTGCCGTCGAGCGTAATCGTCACGTACACGGTGGCGCCCGCGACCGGCTGGTCGAACTCGTCCAGGATCAGCACGTCCGCGGCCGCGTGCTTGCGCGGGCCGTGCAGCGGATCCAGGCGCGGCACCACGTTCGCAACGTGCATGGTGGTCGCGCCGCTCTCCTGAGTGGTAGCGCACGCCTGATTGGACTCGGCGGACTCGTTGTCCGAAGTGTCAACCGCCGTCACCGTGTAGCAGTACTGCGTCGAGGCCGACAGGCCCGTGTCGCTGTAGTCGCTGGAGGTGACCCCTGAGGCGAGCGGAGAGCCATCTCGATAGACGTTGTAGCTCGCCAGGTCGCCTTCGGTGTTGTCGTCCCAGTCCAGATCAATCTGGCTGGAACTGACAGCGGTGGCGGTCAGGTTCGTGGGCGCCGCCGGAGGCGTCGTGTCACCGCCGGTTGCGGGGCCAGTAACGGTCACGACGCTCTCGCCGGGCACGCTGACGCCGACCACGCCGCTGGAGACCGCTGCCTCGCCCACGTAGACGTAGTTCTCTGTGCCGCTGGAACGATAGACGTCGCAACTGCTCACCGAGGGGCTCGACGGCAGGACGATGTCCACCGACTGACCCGTGGTGGTCATGTTGACCAGCACCACGGTGACGCGCCCGTCGGCGCCGTGCACATAGGCGCTGACGTTCAGGCCGTTCTCACCGTCCATGCTGCTGCCGCCGCCGTAAAGGGGCAGCCCGGTCGAGTTGAACGTGGCCGACACGCGCTCGGCGCCCGGGCGGATGTGGCGGGCGAACTGCTTCCACGAGCAGTACTTCGGGCTCTGGGTGGGGTTGTCGAGCTGGTCCTCGCCCAGCAGGCAGTGCTCGCTGACACTCGGGTCGGCAAACTGCCAGTAGATCAGACCGCTCTCGTGGCCGTAGACGATCTGGCAGTGCAGGTCGTAGGCCAGGTCCAGCGCGCCGGCCCAGTTCGTGCCGTGGCCGCCCATCTCGGAGTTCCAGGTAGGCTTGCCGTCCACGTCAATGCCGTCGTGCATCGCCTGCGGGAAGACCGGGGTGCCCCACTCGCTTCCCCAGTCCAGCTCGGGATACTCATCTATACCGTCCCAGTAGCCGGCGAGCATCTCGGCCCGTTCCGCCTGGCCCGCGCCGTAGTTGTGGGTGTAGATGTCCAGGAAGTCCAGCAGATTGGCATCTGCGTGGTCCTTGACGGCCTGTATGGGACTCATCTGCATCAGCAGACCCCACGGGTTGGCGACCGTCTCTGCGACGTTCGCATGGTGGGGGCCCATGATCTTCACGTGGCTCAGCGCAGTGGGCCAGTTGTCCTTCACCGCCTTCAGGACGTTGGCATAGACGGCGTAGTTGGTCGTGGTGCCGTTGTCCTGACGGGTGCCCTTCGTGGCGGACGCCTCGTGGAAGAGCGTGCAGCTGTTGAACGGGTTCTCGTAGCCGGCCTCGTTCTGCAGCGCTACGCTGTAAACCGGCACGCCGGAGTGCTGCTCGAACCCGTAGACCATGGCGGCGATCCACCAGGCGTTGTACTGGTAGCGGTCCTGCTGCCAGATGCCTGTGTCCCACGTGCCGCCCGCCGTGTCGCACGTGTTGCAGTACATGATCAGCGGCGTTCCGCCGCTCCAGCGGCCGCTGCTGATGTAGGCGCCCGTCGGGGCCTTGGCCCAGTGAGGGACAGACCAGACCGAGGGGTTGATCTTGACCCGGTCCGGCTCCAGCGCGTTGTTGCTGAGCCAGATGGCCAGGTCGTCGGAGTAGCGAAACCGCGAGAACTCGAAGTCGAACAGCGCGGCGTCACTGCTCAAGTTACCCGTCAGGGACAGCTCGGGGCCCTCCAGATCCCCGCCGTCCGCCATGAAGATGTTCGGCTCGACGTTGAGCCGCAGGATGTTGTTGCCCACCTCGCGGTAGGCCGTCCGCCAGCTATCCCACAGGTAGCAACTGTCGGAATCAGAGTTCTCGTTGGGGTACGTGCAGGCGCCCCAACCGTCCATCATCTGAAACGTCGTGTTCCCGTCAACGGTCACGGTCAGCGCCTGGCTCGGCGCCGCCGCGGCGAGCGCAAACGCCGCAACCGCCAGCAGGAAGAGAGCGAATCTGCTCGGTTTGAACATCGGCGTACTCCTCGGGCAAGGGATGACACTGCCACACTTGCGTCACGATCTCTGCGCCGCACCTGCTCTGCTACGGGCACCACCTCCCTCCGGACCCTTGCTCCGAAGCGACGGTGTCGGGGCCGCAACGGCGGGGGCCCGGCCCGCTGCCAGCGGGCCGGGCCGCCTTGCTTACCTGCTCAGAACGTCGCCAACCGACTGGTGTCAGAGGCTGTCGCAGGTCTCTACGTTGTCGTTGGAGTCATAGGTCAGCGTCGCGTGCGCGACGTCGTCCACACAGAAGGTGTAGTTCTTGAGCGGACGCGCCTTGCCGACGCTCACAATGACCGCCAGGCCGTCCTGGTTGGTCGTGGCCGAAGCGGTCTCGTTGATGTCGCCGGTGAAGGTGCCCGTCAC
>CAYFVS010000041.1:0-7854 GCA_964346565.1 uncultured candidatus Brocadiaceae bacterium
TACTGGATGCAGCAGGCCCAGCGCGCCGGCTGCAACCACGCGCTCGAGCACGCCGTCCGCCGGGCCGACGAGCTGGTGCTGCCGGTGGAGGTTGTCTCGGACAGGGAGCAGTATGCCGCGCGCACAACGCCGTCCAGGAGCAGACGCCCACCTACACCCGCCACTTCGGCCCGGCGGGACATGCTCACCGGAGCGCGCCGAGGCGGAGCTGCCTACGCCCTGGCGACGTCCTCGCGCATGAAGACCCTGAGGACGGTCCCCTCGCCCGGCGCGGACTCGACCTCGATGCGGCCGTTGTGCCTGCGCACGATGTCGGCCACCGTCGGCAGCCCCAGTCCGACGCCGCCACGCGGCTTCGAGGTCCGGAACAGCTCGGAAAGCGCAGCCTTCGTCACGTCGTCCATGCCGCGCCCGTTGTCCGCCACGCTGAGCATGAACTCGTTCGGCCGGGTCCGCTCGGTGGAGACGACCACCAGCCCCTCACTGAGCGGGCACGCGTCCAGGGCGTTGCTCACGAGGTTCACGACGCAGCGATAAACGCCCATCGGATCGAACGTGGCCGGGTCGACGCCGTCACCAGGCTCGAACGTTATCTCGATGGCCCGCGCGTGCGCTTCCTCCCGGAACAGCTCCGCGACGTGCCCGACGAGCTCGTTGAGGCCGAGCTCCCCCGAGCGCTGTCGCACCACGGGGTCGTAGGCGAGCACGTCCATCGAGAGGTCGGCCAGCCGCTCGATGTGTCGGTCGAGTATCTCCCACGCCACCTTTACGTCGGTCAGGTTGTCCGACCTCAGGGCCCGCTTCACGACGTGTGAGCCCGCGCGCAGCGCCTGCGCGATGTTCTTGATGCAGTGGGAGAGCCCCGCGATGGTCTCGCCTATCGAGGCGAGCCGCACGGCGGAGAAGCTCTGCTGGGCGAACTTCTGCTTCTCGACGGCGAGCGCCACCTCGGTCGCGTACTGTCCCATGAACCACGCGTCATCGCTCGAGAAGTACCCCTTCTTCGCGTTCACGCCCGTGATGACGCCGATGACCCTGTCCTGGGGGTCATTGATGGGGACGGCGAGGAACGAGTGGGTCCGGCAGTGGCACTGCTCGTCGTAGGAACGGTCGAAGGTGGGGAAGCTCTCCGGCCGGTCGGTCTCGTAGATGTCGCGGAGGTTCACCATCTGGTTGTGGAGCGCTGCGTACCCGACGGCGCTCCGCTCGTCGATCTCTATCACCACTTCGTTGGGCTCGCGCCTGAGCGTGACCTCGCCGCGCAGCGCAGGCGGGTCCCCCCCGAGGAGCAGGACGATGCTCCTCTGCGCGCCCGTGACCTTGCGCGCCTCTTCGGTGATCTGCCGGATCGTGCGTTTGAGGTCGAAGCGGGAGCGAAGGCGCTCGTGGACGGACATCAGGGACTCAAGGTTGACGATCGTCCGCTGCAGCTCCTCGGAGTCCAGCACACCACGGGCGAGCTTGAGGAGCTGGAAGGAGGGGCCCTCCTCCGATCTGACGAGTCCGAGGAAGTCGCAGTCCAGGCAGCTTGTCTGCTGAGCGCAGGGGGCCAGGCTCGACCCGCCGGACAGGGTCCCCACCACGGCCCAGCAGAGCCTGCCGGCGTTCAGCCCGCCGTTGATGGTGTCGCTGGCGACGTCCGTCACCGCGCCACAGGGCTCGGGCGACCCCGGCCCGTAGTCGCAGCCCAGGAACTCCCAGCAGTTAGCTTTCCCGGCCGGCGCGCGGCTCATTCGAGCAGTCCCGCGATCGTCTCCAGCAGGTCCTCCGGCTTGATGGGCTTCTCGAGGTACTCCTCCGCCTCGGCCCTCATCACCCCGTCCAGCGGATACCTGCTGTCATGGATGTGTTTCGAGACGCCCGTCAGCAGCACGACGGGTATGTCCTTGTTCTCCGGCGACTCCCTGAGCCTGGAGCAGAAGGCGAAGCCGTCCATTTCAGGCATCATGATGTCGAGCACAATGAGGTCGGGCTTTTGTGCCTCGAGCTTCTCCAGAGCGTCTCTGCCGTTGCAGGCACAGACCGACTCATACCCCTCGTCCTCGAGGATCATCTTTATCAGCTTCGCTTCGTCCAGATTATCCTCGACCACCAGAATCCTGGCCTTGGCCGCCATCGTTGTCCTCCTGCTGGGGTACGACAGGCCTGGGGAGCAGTCCTGCCTTCTCGACGATCTCGGGCAGCCGCCTCTCCCACTCTATCGCCTGGATGTGGACGCCCTTCACACCGGGGATCTCCCGGGCCTGCTCTATGAGCTCGACTGCGATCTTCACACCTTCCTGGGCCTGGTTCCTGCTGGCCTGCTTCTTGTCGTCGCCGGCCGCTTCCTTCGCCTTCGCCATGCGGTCCATCAGCGCGTCGGGCACTCTCACGCCCGCCACCGAGCTGGCCATGTACCGAAGCATCGGCAGGTTCCTGGGCACGATGATGCCGGCGAGGATCGCGGTGCGCTCATGGAGGCCCATGCGGCGGATGGCCTCCATTTGCTCGGAGAACGCGGCCACATCGTAGACGCCCTGCGTCTGGATGAAGTCCGCGCCGGCCTCGACCTTCTTCTTCAGTCTCATGGGCCGGATCTCGACGGGGTCGCCCATCGGGGTCCAGGCTGCCCCGATAAACAGCGGCGGCCTCCGCTCGATCGGATCGCCGCCCTGCTGGCAGCCGTCGTCGCGCATGCCCTTCAGCGCGGCCAGGAGCTGTATCGAGTCCACGTCGTAGACGTTCTTCGCGCCGGGGTGCCCCTTGAGCCTCCCTGCCGCGCCGAACGACTGATGATCCCCGGCGATGCAGAGGCAGTTCTTGATGCCGAGCGCGCAGGCGCCGAGCACGTCGGACTGGATGGCGAGCCTGTTCCTGTCGCGGCAGGTCATCTGCATCACCGGCTCCAGCCCCTCCCTCAACAGGAGCAGGCAGCCGGCGATGCTCGACATGCGCACCACGGCGGTCTGGTTGTCGGTCACGTTGTAGGCATCGGCGACGCCTTTGAGCATCTTGGCCTTTTTCACCACGACGCTCGGGTCGCAGTCCATCGGAGGCCCGACCTCCACAGTCACGGCGAAGTGGCCCGCCTCGATGACCCTTTCCAGGTTGCTGCCCGACTTCACTCGCTTGTCCCTCCGCCTTGTATGGGTATCGGCGCCACCTCCGGGCGTGTCACCTTGCGCGGCCCGCCGTGTCGGGAGGTGGACCAGTCGCGCGGTGGCAGAATCTCCTCCAGCCTGTCCAGTGTTCCCAGCCTCTCCATCCTGGCCACGATCAGCGCCCAGCCGCAGTCCACCTCGGGGTCAATCTCGCACTTGCCGTCCTGGCAGCCGCCGCAGGGGCCGTTGAGGATGGACTTCGAGCAGCGCGCGATGGGGCAGATGCCGCCGGTCAGGTGGAGGATGCAGTTGCCGCATCCCGCGCACATCTCCAGCCAGACGCCCGGCTCCACCGTCGCCCCGAAGAACTTCGTATCCACTCCGGGAAAGACGGGCACGGTCTCGAGCTTCTCGGCCAGGGAGTTGACGCCGACGCCGCAGCCCAGCGAGACCACGGCCTGCACGCCGTCCTGCTGCACCCTCTGCTGGATCGGCTCGACGAACTCCGGCTCGCACTGGCGCGTCACGCAGTCCTCCAGGATCTCCACCTCCTTCCCATCGCGCAGGAAGGAGATGCGCAGCCCGGAGGAGACGACCTTCACCTCCGCCTCTCCTCCGGCCAGGCATACTGTGGCGCACGTGCCGCACCCGACGATGAGGATGCGCTGGTAGTCCTCCACGAAGCTGCGGATCTCAGAGAGTGGCTTCCGCTCGGCGACGATCACGTCGTGTCTCCCTCGTTTGCCGCGATGAGTCGGCTCAGCTTCCTGCGGGACAGCCCCCAGAAGGCCGTCCACGAGACCTCCGCCGAGCCCTCGGTCTTCCAGTAGTCAATCCGTTCCTTCTCCATGCCCACTTCGCCCAGGACGTCCTTCGCCCGGCGTATGCGCTCCAGGAGCCGCTGCTCTGCCGTCGGATAGAGGCAGGAACCCTCGCCGCAGGCGATGACCACCAACCCGTCGGCGCCCAGCTCGAAGGGGCTGAGCAGGTCGGCCACGCTGAGACGTGCCACGCAGGGCACCATGACCGGCAGCACCCCTTCGCTCGGCTCCTGCTCCCGCGCGCGGCGCGCGAACTCCCTGGCCATCACCTCGAACAGGCAGCAGTAGGATACCACGAGCGGCGGCGGGGCGGCCACCTCCCGCAGCGCGGCCACCATCTCCGGCAGGCTGTCTCTCATCTGGTTCGTGCCGAACCGCGTCAGCGCGATCGCCGCGGCAGGGCACTGAGCGGCGCAGAGTCCGCAGGCCTGGCACTCCTCCTGCGGCATCGCAGCCGTCTCCTCCACGGTCGCGACCTCGAACGGGCATATCCGCACGCAGGTCAGGCAGGCGGCGCACTTGGCCTCGTCGGCCAGGGCGCCCGTCGTGCACGCAAGGCACCTCCTCGCTTCGGCCAGGGCCTCCGCCTCGGTGAACCCTCGCTCGATCTCCGAGAAGTCCCTGACGCGCTGCTCCGCTGGCACCAGGTCCACCGTCACCGGATCGAGGACCGAGACCTTGTCCGCAACGCGGTCGGGCAGGTCGCCCAGGTGCGGCAGGTCGGTGGGCGGCTGGTCCAGAAGCTCCCCGGACTCCAGGTAGTGGGCTATCGCTCGGGCGGCTCGATGCCCCTCGAAGACGGCCTCCACTGCGGACCCCGGCCCGCTGACAACCTCCCCGCAGGCGAAGACGCCGGCCACCGATGTCCCCAGGTTCTCGCGCGCCCATCGGATCCGGTCGTCGGCCTCCACCTCCACCTGCGAGCCCTTCAGGCAGGTCAGGTCGCCCCTCTGGCCAATGGCGATGATGACGCTGTCGGCGACCAGGGTCGCCGTGTCGCCCTCGTCGAACTGCGGGCGGAACCTGCCCTCGGCGTCGAAGACAGCCGTGCACCTCCTGAGTTCCAGGCCCTTCACGGCGCCATCCTCGCTGAAGACCGAGGCCGGCCCCCAGGAGTTCATCAGCTCGATGCCCTCCTGCTCCGACTCCTCGACTTCCCACCCCCAGGCCGGCATCTCCTCCCTTGACTCCAGGCAGACCATGGTCACGCGCTCCGCTCCCAGCCGCCTCGCCGTCCGGGCCACATCCACAGCCACGTTGCCGCCGCCGATGACCACGACCCTGTTGCCCAGCACCGGCGGGCGCGGCGACAGCGCGGTCCGCAGGAACGGGAGGGCGAGAAGGATGCCGCGGCTGTCGATCCCCTCGATGCCGAGCGTGCGGCTCTCGGACAGTCCCGTGGCCACCAGGACCGCGGCGAAGCCCTCCCTGGTCAAGTCGTCCAGCAGCAGGTCCCTGCCGACCTCCACGCCCGTCCTCAGCTGCACGCCCAGGGAGAGGACGTCGTCTATGTCCTCCTTCACCACGGAGTAGGGCAGTCGGTAGCGGGGGATGGCGTTGCCGAGCAAGCCGCCCGGCGTGGACGACCTCTCGAAGACGACCACCCGGAAGCCCTGTTGCGCGAGATCGCTGGCAGCAGTGAGCCCCGACGGCCCTGAGCCGATCACGGCGACCCTCTCCCTCTCGGGGCGGCGCTCCACTGAGCCCCATCGCGAGACGCGGTAGTCGCTGGTTGCCTCCATCACAAAGCGCTTCAGTCGCATCAGGCCCACGGGGGCGTCCACCTTGGCCCGCCGGCAGCTCTCCTCGCAGGGGTGGTGGCAGATCCGGCCGCAGACGGAGGAGAAGGGATTGGCCGCGAGCAGGAGCTCCAGCGCGTCTTCGTACCGGCCGGCGATGATGAGCTCGACGAGCTCGCGCGTGTCCGTGTGGACCGGGCACGCGGCCGTGCACGGGGCGTGGACCGTCTGCTGCTCGGTGGATAGGGGTTCCCCGGACATCCGGGCCGCCTCCGATGTGAGCCGCAGGGGCCCTGCATTGTAAGGACTGGGGGCGGAGCTTTCAACCTGGGGTGGGAAACCGTCAGGGCCATTCAGTTGTCCCGTAGCGGACCAGGCGGACCAGTTCTTGCCGGTGGTCGGCGCAGTGTTCAACGGCCGCCCTGATGTTGCCAAACCCCAGGCGCCGAAGCACCGTCAACGCCGTGTTGCGTAGCGCCGCAAGAGCTTGTGCCGCCGCCGGCGCGCGAACGCGACAGCGGTCCTCCTCTGAGGTCAGATCCCGCACGCAATGCAGCCGGTTCTCGATCCCCCAGTGCCGCCGGGATACCTGAAGCAGCCGTGCCGCGTCCGCACCCTCCGCACAGAGGCTGGCCATCGCGTAAGAGGTCTCAGTGCTGCGCTCGCCCTGGACCGTGCGCTCCCACCGGGTGCGGCAGACCTGCGGCACGCCCGGCCAGCACGGCCCCAGCACCACGGCCAGTATGCCCTGCAGGGCGAAGCGCCTGCCGTGGGGGCTGCGGTGATCCGGCACCTCCCCCAGAACATCCCACAACGCCTTCGCCTGCGCCTCGGCCATCCTCCGATACCTCCTCGCTTGAGTAGCTTCCATAGGAGTCATCGGAGGAGTTCCCCAACAATTGAATCGCCCTGCGCCTCCGGTGGGCGTGCTATAATGCGACGCGGGGCACAGGGGGCTGCATGATCCATTCAGAGCGCATCCGTTCGCTCAACGAACGCGGACCCAGGCAGGGGAGCTACGTTCTGTACTGGATGCAGCAGGCCCAGCGCGCCGGCTGCAACCACGCGCTGGAGCACGCCGTCCGCCGGGCCGACGAGCTGGGGCTGCCCGTGGTGTCTGTCTTCGGCATAACGCAGCGGTTCCCTGAGGCCAGCGAGCGGCACTACCGGTTCATGCTGGAGGGCCTGCGACAGACACGGGAGGCGCTCAGGGGCCGGGGGATCCAGCTCGTCGTGCTGCGCAGGCCGCCGCGCGAGGCCGCCCTCCGTCTGGCGGACGCCGCTGCGCTGTTGGTCACGGATCGCGGCTACCTCCGCTGCCAGCGGGCCTGGCGCCGGCACGTCGCCCGGCGCGCGGGCTGCCCTGTCGTGCAGGTGGAGACGGACGTGGTCGTGCCGGTCGGGGCCGTTTCGGACAAGGAGCAGTACGCCGCGCGCACCATCCGGCCCCGCATCCACGAGCGCCTGGAGGAGTTCCTGGTCCCGCTGAAAGAGACGAAGCCCGCACGTGACTCGCTGGAGATGCGCTTCGACGGCGAGCCGCTGCAGGACGTGGACTCGTTGTTGGAGAAACTGCGCATCAACCGGGATGTCCCTGGGCCTGGCCGCTTCCGGGGAGGGGCCAGGGAGGCCCGGAGCCTGCTGGAGGAGTTCGTTGCGGAGCACCTTCCCCGCTATGAGGAGGACCGCAGCGATCCTGCGGTCGAATGCCTCTCGCACATGAGTCCCTACCTGCACTTCGGGCAGATATCGCCGCTCGCCGTCGCACTGCGGGTGCGAGAGGCCCACGCGAGCGGCCCGGCCAGCGTGGCCGCCTACCTGGAGGAGCTGATCGTGCGCCGGGAGCTGTGCATGAACTACTGCTGGTTCAACCCCCGCTACGATGCTTATGACGGCCTGCCCGATTGGGCGCGCCAGAGCCTGGGGCAGCACGACTCCGACACGCGTCCCTATCTGTATGGCCTGGAACAACTCGAGCAGGCCCGCACGCACGATCCATTCTGGAACGCAGCTCAGAGGGAGATGGTCCTGACCGGGAAGATGCACGCCTACATGCGGATGTACTGGGGCAAGAAGATACTGGAGTGGAGCCCCACGGCTCGGGAGGGCTTCCGGCGCGCGCTGCGCCTGAACAACAAGTACGAGCTGGACGGGCGCGATCCGAACTCCTTCGCCGGCGTGGCCTGGTGCTTCGGCAGGCACGATCAGGCATGG
>CAYFVS010000042.1:0-13342 GCA_964346565.1 uncultured candidatus Brocadiaceae bacterium
GCGGACGCGGCGCTGGAGTGAAGCCGTTAACCAGCGGCGGACTGTGCGTTCGCCGTACAGAAGATTGGCTCTCCGAGGAGGAGTCGAACCTCCAGCCTGGCGGTTAACAGCCGCCCACTCTAGCAGATTGAGCTATCGGGCAACCGAGCCGCATCGGTGAGGCCACAAATGGCGGGGCGGAGCCCACACGATGCCACTATGCGCATTTCAGGGGGCGAGCCGAGGAAGTCAACCACAGCGGGGTGGCGTTGGGTTGCCCGCACATGGCGCCCACCCGCGGGAGCCCCGCAAGCTGGCCGCCGTGCCCGTGCTCAAGGCGCCCCCCAATCTGCAGAGCACCTCACGACAGCAGCTTCGCTCTCTCGTCGGAGAGGGTCATTTGCGTCCCGTCCCTGGCGCGCAGCATCAGCTCCCCGGTGCTGCTCAGGCCGATGACGGTGCCGCTGATGGGCCGCCCGTCCACGCGCAGTCGCACCACCTCCCCCAGCAGGCAGCTCAGCCGTCGCCAGCGCGCCAGCAACCGCTCCGGCTGGCCCATGCGCAGGCGCCGGTACCACGTGTCCAGCTTCCGCAGCAGTGCCCGGCAAAGCGCCGTCCGGTCCAGCTCCCGCCCCTTCACAAGGCGCAGGCTGGTGGGCGGGATTCCGGAGACCGCCGGCAAATCCTCGCTGCCCTGGTTCACGTTCAGCCCGATCCCCAGCACGTAGGGCCCGGCGGCTTCGCTGCCCGAGACGTGCTCGACCAGCACGCCGCCGAGCTTGCGCATCCTGAGTCGGCCCTCCTCCCGGTCGGCGGTGACCACGTCGTTGGGCCACTTGATACGCGCCGGCACGCCCACCCCCTCGACCGCCTCCGCCGCCGCTACGGCCCCCAGGATGGCCAGCAGCCTCTGCTCGGCGGCAGGCAGGCCCAGCCGGATGGCAACGCCCATCAGGATGCCCATCCCCGGCGGGCACTCCCAGGAACCGGTGCGCGCGCGGCCGGCCGTCTGATGCTCCGCCAGCACGACGTACCCGTCCCCCGCGCCCCGCAGAACGCGGTCCCGCGCCACGGACATGGCGCTGGGCACGGACGCCAGCACCTCCCCCCGGGCCCCGATGAGCCGCCCCTCCCCGGCGGTGGCGAACAGCCTGTCGCCGTCCAGTGCGACCACGGTCACCCCCTGACCACCTCCAGTATGCCGTAGCCCAGCGGCCACAAGGTGGCCACCGTGAAGAGGCCCGCCGCCAGGTCGTCCGCCATCACGCCCCAGCCGCCCGGCACGCGCTCCAGCCGGCGGATGGGGAAAGGCTTCGCCACGTCGAAGATGCGGAAGGCCACCAGCACGCCCAACGCGCCCTGCCAGGCCGGCTGCCACCAGAACAGCGCGCACGCCAGCCAGCAGCCGGCCAGCTCGTCCAGCACGAAGTGCCCCGGATCGTCCTCCCCGAACTCCCGCTCCGCCCGCTCGGCCACCAGCAGGCCCAGTCCCAACGCCATCGCGGCCAGAAGCATCGCGATGGGCTGCGCCCCGAAGCCAACCTGCCTGCGCAGAAGCCAGTAGAGCGCGGCCGCCGCAGCCGAGGCCCACGTGCCCGGCGCCACGGGCAAGTAGCCCAGCCCGAACGCGGAGGCTGCAATCCTGGTCGGCAGGTCAGTTCGCGCCACCGTCGGACTCCTCCACGACGCGTGCGATGCAGTCATAGCCCACCGAGTCCACTATCTCCACTCGGGCGAACCGCCCCGGCGGGGGCGCTGGTGGGTGGACGTAGATGAGCGGATCAACGTCAGGCGCCTCCTGCGCGCTGCGCGCCGGCCACAGGTCCCCGTCCAGCGGCTCCCCCTCTTCCATGAGCACTTCCGTCCGTTCGCCGATCCGCTCGGCGGCCAGCTCGAAGGCTATGTCCTGCTGTGCGGCCATCAGTTCGTCGCGCCGCTGCTCGGCCATCTCCGGCGGCACCTGCTCGGGCAGCTCGGCGGCCCGTGTGCCCTCCTCCCGCGAGTAGGCGAAGGCGCCCACGCGCTCGAAGCGCACCTCGCGGACGAACTCCAGCAGCCCGCTGAAGTCGGCCTCCGTCTCCCCGGGGAAGCCCGTCAGGAAGGTTGTGCGCAGCGTCACGCCGGGTATGCGCCGACGCAGCGCGCGAACCAGCTCCTCGACCTGCGCCCTCGTCACGCCCCGTCCCATCGCCCTCAGGACGCCATCGCTGACGTGCTGGAGTGGCACGTCGAGATAAGGGCAAATCTTCTCCTCCTCGGCGATGGCACCTATCATCTCGTCGTAGATGTGGGCCGGGTGCGCGTAGAGCAACCTGACCCGCCGCAGGTGCTCGATGCGGCCTAACTCCCTGAGCAACTCGTGGACGCGCCGCTCGCCGTAGAGGTCCACGCCGTAGCAGGCCGTGTCCTGCGCAATGACGTTCAGCTCCCGGACCCCGTCTGCGGCCAGCCGGCGGGCCTCCTCGACCAGCTCGTCCAGGGGGCGACTGCGCAACGGGCCCCGGATGAGCGGTATGGCACAGTAGGCGCAGCGGTTGTCGCAGCCGTGCGAAATGCGCAGGTAGCTCCACGCGGCGGGCGTGAGCCGACGGCTGCGCGCGCAGCCCGCCGCAGCCGACTCAGGCCCCTTCAGCCCCAGGGCCGCGAGCGCAGCCCCGGCGGCACCGGCCGGGTCAATCCCCGTCAGCACGTCCACCTCCGGCAGCAGTTCCTCCAACTCGGCGCCGTAACGCTCGCTCAGACAGCCTGTGACGATGAGCGTGCGCAAGTCGCCGTCCTCCTTGCGCACGGCGACGTCCAGTATGACCTCGATGGACTCCTCTTTGGCAGGCTGGATGAACCCGCAGGTGTTGACGATGGCCACCGGGCAGCGGTCCAACGTGTGGACGACCTCGGCGCCGGCGTCGGTCAGGCGGGTGGCGATCAGCTCGGAGTCCACCAGGTTCTTCGCGCAGCCCAGCGTCAGCAGGGCCACCCTTGGGCTGCCTTCGGGCATGGGGTCCTACAAGGCGATGGAGTCGCGGTCAGGTCTGCTGTGCGTGGGCTTGCTCCCACTCCTCGAGGGTCATCAGCACGTCGCGCGGCTGGCTGCCCTTGTGCGGGCCGACCACGCCCGCCTCTGCCATCATATCAACCAGCCTGGCGGCGCGCGAGTATCCGATGCTGAGGCGCCGCTGCAGCAGCGAGACCGAACCCCGGCGACTCTGCAGGATAACCCGTACGGCGTCCTCGTAGAGGTCGTCCTCGTGCTCGATGCCCTTCTCGCGGGCGTGCATCTCGCGCAGCTCGGCGCGGAACTGCGGCTCGGACTGTTCCTCGAGGAAGGCCACGATGCGGGCGACCTCCTCCTCGGAGACAAAGGTGCCCTGCGCCCGCACCAGCCGCGACGTGCCCGGCGGCAGCAGGAGCATGTCCCCCCGGCCCAGCAGCAGATCCGCCCCGTTGCGATCCAGGATGGTGCGGGAGTCCACCTTAGAGGAAACCTGAAAGGCGACGCGCGCCGGCAGGTTGGCCTTGATCAGCCCCGTGATGACGTCCACCGAGGGCCGCTGCGTCGCACAGATCAGGTGGATGCCCACTGCCCTGGCCTTCTGGGACAGGCGCGTGACGCTGTTCTCCACCTCCTTGGCGGCCACCATCATCAGCTCGCCGAACTCATCGCAGATTATGACGATGTGCGGCATGTGGAACGGCACGTCGTCCAGCTCCGCCTCCCGGTCCGGGTCCAGGCGCCCGATGATCTCCTCTTCGGACAGGTTGTTGTAGGTGCGCAGGTTGCGCACGCCGGCGGCGCTGAGCAACGAGTAGCGCTCGTCCATCTTCTTGCACGCCCACTTCAGCACCGAGGCCGCCTTCTTCATGTCGGTCAGGATGGGGCACAACAGGTGCGGCAGGGCGCTGTAATCGCTGAACTCGACTGCCTTGGGGTCAATCAACAGCAGCTGCACGTCCTCGGGGGTGCGCGTCATGAGTATGCTGGAGATCATCGCGTTGATGGCCACGGACTTGCCCGAACCGGTCGCACCGGCCACCAGCAGGTGGGGGCAACTGGCCAGGTCCAGCACCAGGGGACTGCCGGCCGTGTCCTTGCCCAGGAACAGCGGTATCTGGTGCTTCCTGTACTTCGGATGCGCGCCTTCCATCAGCTCCCGCAGGCCCACCAGCTCACGCTCGGCGTTGGGCACCTCGATGCCCACCGTGTTGCGGCCCGGCAGCGGGGCAACGATGCGGACGTTCGGCGCCTTCAGCGCTATCGCCAGGTCGTCAGCCAGAGACTCCACCTTCGAGACCTTGGTGCCGGGCGCCAGGGAAAGCTCGTACATGGTGATGACCGGCCCCCGCTGGATGCGCACTACCTCCGCCTCGACTCTGAACTCGCCGAGGGTACGCTCCAGCAGCCGGCTCCTCTCCCGGATCTCCGCCTCGTCTTCCCCGCTCAGATGGGCAGTGACTTCCTCCAGCAAGGCCAGCGGCGGCAGCTCGTAGTCACCCAAGCTCGGGCTCGGGTCTGGGATGTCGAACTCCTCCCCCGACGGCTGAGGGGGCGAAGCGGCGTGCAGCACTTCCGGCTCGCGGACCGGCCGAGGCCGCTCCATCTCTTCCTCCGGCTCCTCTTCCGGCTCCGGCCGGGCCGGGGCCCGCTCGATCACGTCCTGCCCGTCGGTGGGTCTCGACGCCGGCTCTGCGGTCTGTCGGGCGGCCCGGCGGGTGCGCCGGGCGTCCCTGGGCCGCCTCCAAAGACGCCCGCCGAGCTCGATGCCCTTCTCCGCCAGCACGCCCACTTCCGCCCCGGCCAGCAGGAACACCCCCAGCCCGCCGAACAGCGCGAACAGAAGCAGCGTGCCGGTTGCGCCGACCGCCCCGTAGAGGACGCCGGCGAGCAGCACGCCCGCCGCGCCCCCGGCCGTGCCTGGTCCGGCAACGTAGGCACCCGCCGTCGAGTACGGCGAGGAGTTAGCCAGTGCCAGCCCCAGCACGAGCCCCACCACCGCCAGCACAAGGCCCGGCAAGCGGAAGTGCAGGTCCGCCGGCCGCCGCCCGCAAGCCAGCAGCCCGCCGGCCAGCGCGACTGCCCCGCCGAGCAGGTAGGAGGCCCATCCGAACAGCGCCAGCGCATAGGCGGACACGTGCGCCCCGGCAACTCCGCAGGCGTTCTGAACCGCCTGGTTGGCCGGAAAATCGGGGAACGGGCCCTCGTGCCCGTCGTGCGTGGCGACGCTGACCAGCACGAACACGCCCAGCGCCACCAGCACCAGCCCGACGACCGCTCTGATGGCTTTCCTGCGGTCCATGCGTGAACTCCAGCGTGACACACGAAGATCCCAATCGGGAGCATTCTACCTAATCCCGAATGGGGAAAGCAAAACGGCCGCCTGAGCGCTGAGGCCGCTGAGACGCCGCACGCTTGACACCTGGCGAGGTGCATGGTAACACATGGGCCGTCAACCACTGCCGAACCCCACCCGCCCGATGCACAGCAGGAGGGAGCATAATGCCTGAAGTCCAGCTCAAGGAAGTGCCGGCCATGACCGTGATGAGCCTGCCGTTCACCGGGCCCTTCGAACAGACGCAGGATAGACTGGACCACCTGATGTCGTGGATACTCCGCGTCGGGCATCCCTGGAGCGACACGCCGCTGGCGCTCTACCACGACGATCCCGCCAAGGTACCGGCGGATGACCTGCGTGCAGAGGTCTGCCTGCCTATCGAGGAGGCCTGCGAGGGGGAAGAGGACATCGAACGGAAGGAACTGCCCGCCGTCACTATGGCCTGCGCCATCCACGAGGGGCCCTACAGCGGCATCTCCGGGGTGTACGAGGAGATCTTCGGGTGGATGCGCGAGAACGGCTACGAGTACATCGAGGAGATGCCTACGCGCGAGGTGTTCCTGACCATGTACGGAGAAGTGGAGGAGCCCGAGGGATTCGTCACCGAAGTGCAGGTTCCGGTGCAGAAGGCCGGCGAGTGAGGGCCACTCTCCCGCTGAGCGGCCCGGTTACCTGCGGGGCTGGGGGCTGAGGTCTCCCGATTCGACCATGGTCGCCAGGGGGTTGTCCTCGATCTCCAGCGGAAGCTCCACGCGCCCCCGCCGGCGGGCGGACTCGTAGCAGGCGAAGATGATCTCGGTGGAGTGCAGCGCATTCTCCGCGCACAACTCGGAGCGCCGCCCCTCGTCCAGAGCCGTCACAACGTCCCGGATGGCTCGGGGCACGTACTCGTTGCCCCCGATGCCCTCGCCCTCGGTGTCCAGGGCCTCCCAGTTCGCGCCCGGGCGCAGGACGCGCAAGGTGGGCATGTCCTCGCCGGCGGGGCACATCTCGATGATGCCCTCGGTGCCCAGAACGCGGATGAACGCGCCGAGGGCGTCTCCCGCGCCGCCCGTGGCGCAGAAGCCGTGCACCCCGTTGTCGTACTGCCAGACGGCGATGGCGGAGTTGACGTTGTGGGTGTTGAAGATAAGCCGTTCGGTCGTGTAGTCCACCTGGGCCATGACCCACGCGGCGGGGCGATCCTGGTTGAACAGGCCCATCATGTTGAACTGGTGGGTGCCCCAGTCGTAGAGGTTCGAGCAGGTGAACTCCAGCCGCCGCAGCTCGCCTATCTGGCCCTCGCGGATCAGGTCTCTGATCATCCGGAAGGGCTTGCCGAACCGGCGCTGGTGGTTGAAGGTCAACCGGCAGCCGGCCCGCTCGCAGGCGGCGGCCATGCGCTTGCAGTCGCCCCACGTGACGGCCATGGGTTTCTCGCAGTGGATGGCCTTCAGCCCGGCCTCCGCACAGGTGACCACCATGTCGGCGTGCAGCGGCGTCCAGGTGGAGATGCTGACCATGTCCAGTTGCTCCTGCGCCAGCATCTGCTCGTAGTCGGTGTAGGTCCGCGGTATCTCGAACTGCTCCGCGAACCGCTGCGCGTTGTCCGGCTTGATGTCCGCACAGGCGACCAGCTCGCACAGCTCGGGCAGCTCCCGGTAGCCGCGCGCGTGGGAGGCGTTCATGCCGAACCGCACCGTGCCGTCCTTATGACGCCTGACCCCGGTCCCGATGAGTCCTACGGCGTACTTCGCCATGGTCACACATCCTGTCAGAGGCGCCCTGACCAGTCACAAGGCCGCCCAATGTAACCGCCGCACAGATTGGTGCAAGCGAACCGGGGGGAATCGGGCGCCCAACTCATCTCAGCCCTGCTCCAGGGACGCCGTCAGCGCCCGAGCGGCCGCCCGGATGGCGGCCGGCTTGTATGGGCGGCTCCGCCGAGTGACGGTCAGCAGGTCGGCAACGTCGCAGCCGAGATGCTCGAACAGGCGGCGCATCTGGTGCAGGCAGGTGTCCGTTCCACGCCCGCTGCCTCCAGCGGCCGCCACGCCGATGGCAGGCTTCCCGTGGAGGGCGGAATCGTCGCCCCGCGTCGCCTCGCAACGGCGCAGCCGGTCGAAGAACGCCTTCGCGGACTCGGACAGCTCGCCGAAGTACACCGGGCTGACCAGCACGTAGCCCCGCGCGGCGCGCGTCCGTTCGTGCACCTGTTGGAAGCCATCCTCGACCTGGCAGTAGTGCTCCGCCAGGCAGGTGCCCCACCCGCGTCCGCAGGCCTGGCACAGGCCGATGTCCTCGTCGTTGAGGTGGACTATCTCGCCCTCGCGCCCCTCGGAGCGCACGCCCTGCAGGGCCGCCTCGGCGCACTCGGCGGTCAGACCGTCCTTGTTCGGACTTGCAGCGTAGATCAGAACGTCCATCGGCTTCCCTCCTCACACGGACGGGTAGGCGTTGACGTACGGCAGGATCTGGTCCCAGCTCCCGAGCCGGGACGTGACCACGCCGAACAGCGCGCCGCTGGTCCCCACCACGGCCGAGGCGCCGGCCCTCAGGTAGGAGGCGGTGATGTACTCGGAGTATGCGTCGTCCACCACGGCGACGATGGGGAAATCGTCCGGCAGCTCATCCCGGAGCTGGCGCAGCAGCTTCTGCGGCTCGAAGACAGTGTCCAGCCCCATCTCCATGTAGCCGCTCTCCAGCTCAAGCGCGCTCAGGCCGGCCAGGACGGCCACGCTCTCGGCGCCCTCCGGCGGACCCTCCTGCGCCGCGGCGTAGGGGCGCCGCTCCACCGCCACACGACCGGCCAGGCGCCGCACGTACTTCCGCGCGTCCAGCGAGCTGTCAATCACCTCATCGTCCGGAGCGTAGAGCACGGCCTTGTGCATCGGATGCCTCCGGCGCAGAGAGCGCAGGCGAGACGTACCTTCTACCGTACGGCTGGGACGAGGGCAACGCCGGCGTGCCTGCGCGCGCGGCAGGTCAGCCGTCCGCATGGCCGACCCAGAAGTCGCTGGCGAGGATGCGCTCGGCCGCCCGCCGCACGGGCGCCGACATCTGCGCCCCGTAGCTGGTGTCGGCCGGCTGGACGGCCAGCACCCAGCAGGTGACCTCTCCGCCGGCCGAGAGGAAGTCCATAAGCGGGCTGAGCCCGGCCGAATGGGTGGAGATGGACTGAGGAACGAACTTCTCGCCGCCGAAGAACGCTATCTGCCCCGGCTGCCCCCCGAAGTCCACGGCGTCAACGAACAGGATATCACGCGGCTGAAGCCGTTCGATGCGGCCCAGGAAGTTCTCCGGCACCCCGCCGCAGTCGAGTGCCCGCTCGAACCCCATATGGGCCAGTTGCTCAGCGATGACCGACCCGACGGCGTCGTCCCCGCGCAGCCGGCTGCCGATGCCCAGGACCACGAAGCCGCCGCGCAGGTGATGGCGAAGTTCCCCTTCCCAGTCGGTGGGTTCCTCCGCGTCGGGATGCTCGTGCGCGGGCGAAGGCGGGACGCCGGTCACGCTCAGGTGATCTCCTCGAACACGACGACGCGGCGGCAATGGGGGCAGAGCACCCGCATGATGTCCGAGCGGTCCGCGCCCTCGGCCACCCTCCCCGCCGGCTGGGGCGCACCGACCAGCTCGCCCTCCAGGGTCAACGCCAGGCCGGGGTTGGCGTATGCCTTGGGGCCGACTTTGCGCGCGACCCAGCGGATGTGGTCCTTGGGGCCCACGACGCCCCCGCAGTGGTCGCAGACGAGCAGCTCCTTGTCCACGGTGGTGAAGGACTCGGTGCGGTCGTAGGTGGCCAGGTCCCAGTCGGTGGTCTGGTAGATGCCGTCATCCGTGGTGCAGTGGTAGTGACAGTGGCCGCAGAATATGCAGCGGTCGTAGCGCAGCCTGAAGCGGCGCACGGGCGGCTCGGAGTCGGTGTCGTCCACCATCTCGATGGCAGCAGCGGGGCAGACTTCGTAGCACGCCCCACAGCCGATGCAAACGTCCTCGTCCCACACGGTGGCGCCGCGGTAGGCCCCGGTGTCGTAGGTCTCACCGAACGGGAAATCCACCGTGTAGGGCCCTTTGACCACGGCCTTAATGGCCTCGGGCAGGTAGGGCATCTTCAGGACCCAGAGGATCTTCTTGACCGCTGTCTTCAATCCGGCTGTCATTCTGACTCACTTCGCACAGGGTTCTCTCAGGCCTGCTCCGTTTCGGGCGCCTCGGCTTCGGGCTGGGCGACGGGCTCGTGATCCTCTTCGTACTTGTCCACCACGCTTCCCTCCCACAGCTGCACGCCTCCCCTGTGGGCACCGCGCGCCAGGGCATGGGCCGCCACCGGAGAGGTGAGCAGCACGAACGCCGCGCACAGGAGGGACCTGGCCGCCAGCTCACCGGACTGCCCGCCGACCGCGGCCCCGATCAGGATCAGGCAAGTGCCGAGCGTCACGCACTTGGTGGCCGCCTGGAGGCGGTTATAAACGTCCGGCAGGCGCACCAACCCGATCGAGCCGAAAAGGTCGAACAACACGCCCACGCCGATCAGGAAGTAGCCCACGTCACTCATCGAAAGCCTTCCCTTCCAGGTACTTGGCCAGGGCGATGGTTCCGACGAAACTCAAGAGCGCCCACGCAATTGCCACGTTCAGGTAGAAGACCTGCTTCGTGTGTATCGCATAGAGGGCGCAGAAGCCGACCACCAGCGTGCCGAGGGTGTCCACGGCCACCGTGCGGTCCGGCGCCGTGGGCCCCTGCTGGAGCCGGTAGAGACACATGAACGCGCACACCACCAGCAGCGTGAAGAACACCGCGAAGATGGTCATTCGAATATCCTCTTCAGAAACGGCTCGAAGCGAGCCACGATCTCGGCCGTCTGCTTGACGGGATCGTCGGTGGTCACGTTGATCCAGTGCACGTACAGGTCGCTGCCCACCACGTCCACCGTCAGCGTGCCGGGCGTCAGGGTGATGGAGTTGGCCAGGAAGGTCTTGCCAAGGTTGCTTGTCAGGTCGGTGCGCACCTTCACGATGCCCGGCCGGATGGGCACGTCCGGATGCATGACGCGGTAGGCGACGTCCAGGTTGGCCTTCACGCAGTAGTAGAGGAAGTAGGGTATGTACGCTACCAGGAACGCCAGCCGGACGGGGTTCAGCAGCCACTCGCGCCGCGGGTACTTGCCCGAAGTCAAGGCCACCACCACGACGGTGAGCACCGCGCCAACGATCAAAAAGCCCGGCTCCACCGTGAAGGTCAGCGCCAGCCAGAAGGCGAACAGGATGATGAAGGCCGAGAGCCTCTTCTGCATGCTAACCTCCAAAGACCGACAGGGCATAGCCCGCCATCTGCCCGAGGAGAGACTCAGTGGCCGGCTGCAGCACGAACGGGCTGTAGAGCGTCAGGCAGACGCCCAGAAGCACACACAGCACAGCCAGCACGCCCATCGCCAGCAGCATGGGGGCCGGCGATTCCCTAACGTCCCGCAGCCTGTCGGGCGGCTCGCCTTCCACCAGATAGCGCTGGACCTTGATGAACGCAAGCAAGGTAACCAGGCTGACGAATACGGCCACCATGCCCAACAGCCAGTGCCCGGCCCACACTACGACGATGATGATCAGCAGCTTGCTGAAGAACCCGTTCAACGGCGGGACACCGGCTATGCTGAGAGAGCCGATCCGGATGCACCAACCCGTGAAGGGCATCCTCTGGCCCAATCCTTCCGCCTCCCTGATGTCACGCGTGCCGGTCCCGTACACCACGGAGCCGGAAGCCAGGAATAGAAGCGATTTGAACGCAGCATGGTTCAGCAGGTGGAACAAGCCGGCCATCACGGCCACCACGGCCAGGGGGCGCCAGCTCTCCACCAGCTCCGCCCGGACGGCCAGCGCGTGGGCACCCACGCCGAAGGCCAGCATGACGTACCCCATGTGGCTGACGCTGCTGTAGGCAAGCAACCGTTTGAAGTCCCACTGCCCCCACATCAGGAGTGCGCCCACCACCATGGAGACGGCACCCATGCTCATCATGACCCAGGCCACCGCACTGCTGACGCCGAGCACGTTGAACACAAGCCGCGCTATGACGTAGACCCCGCTGGCCTTGATGAGGACGCCGGACAGCATGGCCGAGACGGGAGCGGGGGCCGAGGGGTGGGCGTCGGGCAGCCAGGCGTGGAACGGCACCATGGCCGCCTTCAGGCCGAAACCCGCCAGGAACAGGCCGATCGCCAGCCAGACGGCATCGTTGACCTCGCCGGCTTGCATGTAGTCGGCGATCTGGGCCAGGTTCAGCGTGCCCCGCAGGTTGTAGATGATGGCCACGCCGATAAGTATGAACCCGCTGGCCACGGCGCTGAGGACCAGGTACTTGAAGGATGCCTCCAACTCCTCGCTCTCCACGCCGAACCCGACCAGCGCGTAGCTGGCCACCGCCGCCACCTCGAGGAATACGTAGATGTTGAACAGGTCGCCGCTGATGACAATGCCGTTCATCCCGGCGATCATCAACATGATGGGGCTGTAGTAAAGGTGCAGCTTCGTGTAGGGGCGCATGTAGCTGACGCTGAACAGCATGGCGGTGAAGGCCACCACACTCACAACCAGCAGCATCAGCCGCGTCAGGCCGTCGCAAACCATGGGGATGCCGGTGATGCTCTTGCCCGCCTCGACTGTCACCTCGCGGCTGGCGCCTTCGCGGGCTACCCGCACTCGCAGTTGCTGTCCCTCCTCGAGTTCCGCATTCATCCGGCGCAGAGCGTTGATGCTTTCGATGGGCTGGAAGCCGCCTGAGGGGCCGGCAGCGGCCTCGAGAAGGAGGTCGCCCTCTCTGATGCCGGCGCGATCTGCGAAGCTGCCCGGGGCGACCTTGCCCACACGCGCGCCCCGCTCCTGCTGGCCGGCCCGGGCCGCCTCCACGGTCTCGCCGGCGATGCCCAGCAGGTCGGCATGTCCCTTGTAACCCCCGATCCAGACGGCCTGCGTCCCGTACCGGGCGAACGTCAGCAGGCTGATGCAGACCAGCGCAGCCGTCGTCAGCACCGCCACCAGCTCGCCCGAGGGCCAGTTGCGGCGGGCGCTGACCAAGCTCAGCAACGGTATGAAGAACGCCGCTCCAAGGGGGAGCACGACAAGCAGCGGTAGCAAATGTTGCACGGAGCCCTCTCCCTTGCCGTTAGCCCTTGAGTCTGGTGATCTGCGTCAGATCGAACGTCCCGTACTTCTCATGCAAGCGGATGGCCATCACCACCATCAGCGCCACCACCGAGAGGCCGATCACAATGGAGGTAAGCACCAGGGCCTGGGGCACGGGATCAACGGCGCGCGACAGCAGCGTGGCAACGGCTGCCTCTCCCGAACCCATGTCGGGCGTGATGATGGGGGCTATCGCCTCGTCGTGGACCGGCACGCGGTAGCCCACCAGCACCAGGAACAGGTTGACCGCATTGTGCATGATGATGACGCCGATGATGACCTTGATGAGGTTCTTCTTCACAGAGATGGCATAGAGGCCGATGATGAACATCAGCGCGCACAGCACGTAGGGCAACACAGGTAGCTGCATCAGTCCACCTCCTCATCCCCGCTTTCGTGCCTCTCGCTCTCCCGAAACGCCGCCAGCATCAGGAATGCCCCGAACAGCCCGGCCCCCACCTTCAGCCCGATGGCCAGGTTCGAGACCGGGATGGAGCCACCCGTGAACAGCTTGAACTCCAGGCTGGGCCTGAGGAACTGGGCGAAGAACGTGCCCGTTATGAACCCCAGCAATGCCACGGCCAGGAAGCCGATAGCACCCAGGCTCTCCCACAAAACTGCCAGGCTGTGGCCCATGCGCCGGCGCACCGAAGTGGCCCCGAACGCCAGGACAACCAACAGCAGGCCCGCCGCGCAGACCACCCCGCCCGCGAACCCGCCGCCCGGCGACAGATGCCCCGTCAGAATCAAGTAGAAACCGAACAACAGGATGAACCCGATCAGCAGAGCGGTTATCGTTTTGACTATGAGCGTCATGCCCCTCATGTGCTTCCTTCCTTCTTCCCTTTGGTGCGCAGCAGAGCATAACAACCCAGAATGGCC
>CAYFVS010000043.1:0-1757 GCA_964346565.1 uncultured candidatus Brocadiaceae bacterium
GGCTGAGCAATCAGAGCGCCGAGCCGTTCGACGACGTGGTCAGCTTCCAGCGCACCGACGGGCTGGGCAAGAACCTGGGCGCCCCCCAGCGGGAGACCTGCTACGTGGCGCCGTTCACCTTGAGGTGGGTGCAGTTCTACCCCTATGTGTTCGGCCCGGACGACGAGTGGACGCTGCGGCTGGGGCGCAGCAAGCGGCAGTCGGTCTCCGCTCCCCGGCTCGGTCCGCCCGCCGCCGTCGTCCTGACCGATCCGGGCCGGGGCCTGGGCGGTCGGGCGGCGCTGCGCGGCTTTCCCCAGGACCTGTTCCCCGTCACCGTTGGCGCGACCGACGGGCTGCACTGCCTGGTGGTGGACTATGCGCCGGAGCTCGACCCGCTGCGGCGGCAGGCCCTGCTGGACTGGCTGCGTCGGGGAGGCGTTCTGCACGTGCTGGGCGGCCCGGAGGGCCGCTACCCCCGGTTCTCCGGCGAGCTGGCCGTGCTGAACGACCCGGCGCGGAAGTTCCGCGTGGCGGCCGGCCAGGTCGTGCGCCATCCGGCACTGCGGGCGGACGTGGACGAGCGGTTCCTGGCCCGCGCCGGATGCTCCCTGCCGAACCTGCCGGAGGGCAGGGGAGAGCCCTACCAGGCCCAGTTCGCCGAGGAGGCAACCCAGACCTTGAAGTCACTGGTCCGCCCCGAGCACAACTGGCCGCTCATCTACCTCGCGCTGGTGGCCTACGTGGCGCTGGTCTCCCCCGTCAACTACCTGGTGGGCCGTCGCGTGAAGGGGGCGCGCAGGCCCGTGCTGGTCTTCCTGGTTGTGGTGGCGGGCTTCGCCCTGCTGATGGGCGCGCTCGGTCGGCGCGGCGCCGGGGAGAGCTCGGTCACCCATACGCTGGCCTACGCGCGGGCACTGGGGCCGGGGCAGTACGACGTGACCGAATGGAGCAACGTGTTCGTCAGCGACGGGGACTACTACCTGCTGACCCACCCCGCCGAGTGCAACATCTACTCCGCCTGCCAGCGGTTCGAAGCGGTGAACGGCTTCATTGACAACGGACGCAGGGGCCGGTTCGTCGTGGACATCCCGCTCTACTCCTCCCGTCCCTTCCTGCACAGGGCGAAGATGGACGGCCCGGACCTGGGCCTGCGGGTGCTCAACTGGGCCGACCGGCCCGGCGGGAACTGGCTGACGGTTGCCGTCGGCGACGATTTCCCTGACCGGACCCACGACATCTCGCTCATATACCGCGAGGCCGTATACAGCGTTCGACGCCGAGGGGACCGGCTGGCGGTCTCCGCAGGCGCCGGGCGGGACCGGGGCGCCTACCTGGAGGAGGGCGGCGTCGAGCAGCACTTCGTCGCGACTCCCCAGGGCGGCATGTGGATGGGCCGCGAGCAGCAGGAGGCCGACGAGGCGTTCCACGACCTGTGCAGGCCGCTGATTACGTGGGCCTTCAAGCACGGCGGAGCCTGGCCAAACCACGTGTTCCCGCCCCACGAGCACGATGTCGCCCACTTGCTGGTCTACGCCGACCTGCCGGAGGCGTTCGGCCTGGAGGGCCTGCAGGCGGCCCGCCAGGTCGGACGGGTCCTGTATCACGTCCCCTTGACCAAGCCGGAGAGAGCAGATGAGTGAGCAGCCACACGCAGAGCCCACGCCCATAGTGGTGGAGAGACTGTGCTACGCATACAAGAAGACGCGGGCCTTGCGGGGCATCACCCTTACGGTCGAGCACGGCTCCATTCACGGGTTCGTCGGCCCGAACGGCGC
>CAYFVS010000044.1:0-4546 GCA_964346565.1 uncultured candidatus Brocadiaceae bacterium
TCCGCATATGGGCTCCGTTCGCCCTCGCGAACCCCTCCGAGTGGACCGAGTGGGAAGGCCGGCGCTGCCCCGAGTACCTCCAGATGGTCGGCGCGCCCTGGACGAAGCGGGAGGACGACGGCCTGTACTACGCCGTGCTCAGCGCCTTCAGCGCCTACCGGAGCACCGCGGACGAGAGCTTCGTGCGCGCCGCTCTGTTGGACATGCTCACGGACGCCGTGGACTACCACGTGGCAACGCGCTGGGACGATCGGCTGGCGCTGTTCGGCAGCGACACCGTGGGGGAGACGACGCTGGGCGGCTCGGAGCGCTTCGGCTACGACAGCGTGGACGGCAGCATGGAGACGGGCGAGTTCCACCTTGCCGGCGCGGCGGGTTTCGCAAGGGCGCACACGCTCTATCATAACTGCAACATGTACAACGTCTTCCGCATGATGCAGGTGCTGCTGGCGGAGGGGTGTGAGCGGCCCGGTGGCGCCTTCGAGCGCTACGGCCGGCGCGCGGACGAGCTGGCGAACAGCATCCGCGAGCGCTTCCTGGACGAGGGCAGCGGCCAGTTCCTCAGCAGCCACATGGTTCACCCCGACGGGAAGGCCCACTGGCGGCGGTTCGGGGAGGGCGACTTCTGGGAGTACGCCTGGGCCGTGAGCATGGGACCGTTCTTTCCCGACCTGCTGGCTGCGGTGCGCTCGGCGCGCATGGTGCGGGAGGAGTGGCCGCAGGCGGCCCCTTACGGCTACTGCCCGTGGAACGCGGTGGCTGCTCTGCTGAGCGAGTTCGGGATGGGTAGCGACGAGTTCCGCGATATGCTCGCAGACGAAGTCGCCGAGGCCCTGGCGGAGGGCGGCAAGTACCCCATGCGGGGCGCCCTGCCCGAACGTCACGGTGAGTCCAACCGGTGGCGCGGGCTGCCTTTCTCGGCCGCGACGTTTCTCAGCGCTCTCGCAGGACAGGTCCTGAAGGGCCTGCCCATGGGCGTGGCGGTCCGGGCCAGCGACCTGGTGACCGGCGCGACGGACTTCACCTTCCGGGCGAGCCGCATCCGGGCGACCTCCAGCGGGCAGGGCGACACAGTCGCCGGTGTCACCGTCAATGGACGGCCGCTTGAGGCCTCACTCCAACTGCCGGAGGCCGCGCTGCGGACGGGGCTGAACCGGGTGCATATCGTGCGCGGCGGGCGCGACGGCGGGCCGCGCCTGTCTGCCTCCGATGCCCGCCTGCTGGCGGTCGAGCGGGATGAGGACGCGCTGCTGTATCGGCTGTCCTCGCCGGTGCCGGCGGATTTGACCTTCGAGGGACTGCCGGGAGCGGCGCCGTTCGAGGTCACCGACGCCGACGGCGAGGCCCTCGTAGCGACCGCCGAGCCCGTCCCGGACATCGAGCTCACGTTCGTCCGCGTGCCGGCCCGCGGGGACTTCATCGTGCGCGTCCCGCTCTGAACCGCCAGCGCGAACCTTGCCTGCCGACGCTGTCTGTGGTAGGCTGGGTTCATTGAATGGGGTAAGGAGCAGTTCACGCTGCATCCGGAAGTGTGCCGTCGGTCGCAGGGGGAGCGGGCTGATGGCCGCAGCGCATATCGTCATCGTCGGCGGGGGGCCTGGCGGACTGACGGCCGCCATGATCCTGGCCCACAGGGGGTTCCAGGTCAGCGTCTTCGAGCGGGCAGACCAGGTCGGCGGCCGCAACTCACCCATCCGGCTGGGCGACTACGTGTTCGACGCCGGCCCGACGTTCCTGATGATGAAGTTCATCCTCGACCAGATGTTCGAGGAGACCGGCCGGCACAGCGAGGACTACATGGAACTGGTCTGGCTGGAGCCCATGTACCGGCTGACGTTCCCGGACTGGAGCATGGACTTCACCACCGACCGGGAGCGCATGAAGGCCCAGATCCGCGAGCACTTCCCCGGCCGAGAGGACGGGCTGGATGAGTTCCTGCGGAAGGAGGGCAGGCGTTTCAGTTACCTGTACCCCTGCTTGCAGAAGCCTTACTCGAACTGGACTTCGCTGTTTGCGCCCGTCCTCCTGAAGGCACTGCCCCACCTGAGTCTGGGCAAGACCGTCCTGGAGAACGTGGTGCACTACTTCGGCGACGAGCGACTGGGCGTCTGCTTCAGCTTCCAGTCCAAGTACCTGGGCATGTCGCCCTGGACCTGCCCGGCCGTCTTCACCATGCTCTCCTACATCGAGCACGTCTACGGCATCTATCACGTGACCGGGGGCTTGAGCGAGATATCCACCTCGATGGCCCGGGTGGCAGAGGAGGAGGGCGCCACGGTGCACCTGAACTCCCCCGTCGCCCGGCTGCTCACCGAGGGGCGCCGGGTGCGCGGAGTGGAGCTGGAGGACGGCCAGGAGGTGGAGGCCGACCGAGTGGTGGTCAACGCCGACTTCGGCTACGCCATGTCCAACCTGGTCGGCGGCGAACTGCTCAGCAAGTGGCACCCTTCGAAGCTCCAGGAGCGTCCCTTCTCCTGTTCCACCTTCATGGTCTACCTGGGGGTGGACCCGTGCTACGACCCGCCGCACCACAACATCGTGTTCGGCCGGGATTACGTGCAGAACCTGGAGGAGATCTTCGGGCGGAAGGTCGTCCCCGAGGACCCGTCCATCTATGTGCGCAACGCGTCCGTGACCGACCCCACGCTCCCCCCGGAGGGGCACTCGGCCGTTTACGTGCTGGTGCCCGTGCCCAACAACAAGAGCGGCATTGACTGGGACGTCGAGGGGGGGGCCTTCCGGGAGCGCGTGCTCGATGCCGTCGAGAGTCGGGCCGGGATGAGTGGCCTGCGCGAGCACATCCGGGAAGAGCATATCATCACCCCATGGGATTGGGAGAATGACTATAACGTTTATCTCGGAGCGACCTTCAACCTGGCGCACACGATACGCCAGATGACGTACTTCCGGCCGCACAATCGGTTTGAGGAACTGGAGCGTTGTTACCTGGTAGGCGGGGGCACCCATCCGGGAAGCGGGGTGCCGACCATACTGGAGTCCGGCCGGATCACTGCGAACGCCGTATGCCGGGAATACGGCGTGCCGTTCCAGCCGCCGCCGCCTTTGTTGGGGGCGGACGTGCAGTGACGGGGCTGTCCGCCGTATAGGGGGCTGTATGGCCGTGGGGACCGACGCCTTCCCGGACGTTGACATCGGGCGGGAGGTGCGCCTTGCCCGCTGTGCGCAGAAGGCCTGGGGGGCGTTGCCGGTCCGCGGACGCCTGCGCGTGCTGAAGGCGTTGCGCCACCGCATCGCGGACCGAGCCGGTGAGCTGGTGGCGGCTGTGGACGGGACCCAGCATCGCCGTCCGGGGGAGACCCTCGCTGCTGAAGTGCTGCCGCTGGCCGAGGCCTGCCGCTTCCTGGAGCGGCGGGCGGCCTTCCTGCTGAAGCCCGGGCGTGCCCGCGGCGGCGGGCCGCTCGCGCTGCTGATGGGCGTTTCCGTGACCGTTCGGCGCGAGCCGCATGGGGTGGTGCTTGTAATCGGGCCGGCGAATTACCCCCTGTTCCTGCCCGGCGCGCAGGCGGTTCAGGCACTGGCCGCCGGCAATGCGGTGGTCGTCAAACCGGGGGCGGGCGGCCTGTCGGCGATGCGCGCCCTGGCGGACTTGCTGCGCGCGGCGGGGCTGGACCCGTGCCTGTTCCGCGTGCTGCCCGAGCCGGCCTCCGCGGCAAAGCAGGCCATCGAAGCCGGAGTGGACAAGGTCGTGCTGACCGGCTCGGCGGACACGGGCCGGGAGGTGCTTGCCGACCTGGCACCTCGGCTGGTGCCGGCGGCCATGGAGCTGTCCGGCTGCGACGCCGTGTTCGTCCTGGATGATGCGGACCTGGAGGTAGTGGCGCGCGCGGTGATCTTCGGTCTGTGTCTGAATGGCGGGGCGACCTGCATCGCGCCGCACCGCCTGTTCGCCACGCCCGATGTGGCCCGGCGCCTGGAGAGCCGATTGGCAGAACTGGTCCGGCACGCGCCACACTTGCAGTTGGCGCCCGGGAGGGCGTCCTATGCCGCACAGCTCATCGAAGAAGCCGTGGCGCAGGGGGCGCGCGTGATCGCCACTTGGCCAGAGGGCGACGCGATGTCCGGGCCGGTTGTCGTGGCGGATGCCACTCCGCAGATGCGGCTGCTGCGGGAGGACGTGTTCGCGCCGGCCATGGGCATCGTCCCCGTCGAGGGCATGGAGGAAGCGTTGCGCGCGGACGAGCACTGCCCATACGCTCTGGGGGCGAGTGTGTTCGGTGGGCGGCGCGCGGCCGAGCGGCTGGCCGAGCGCATCCGCGCGGGGTGCGTCGTGGTGAACGACGTCGTGGTGCCCACGGCCGACCCTCGCGTGCCGTTTGGAGGCCGGGACATGAGCGGCTTCGGCGTGACGCGGGGTGCGGAGGGGCTGCTGGAGATGACGGTCGTCAAATCAGTAGTGGTCCAGCGCCGGGGATGGCGTCCGCATCTGCGCGCCGGTCCTGAGGAGGCAGAAGGTCTGCTTCGGCTGTATCTGGCAGCGGCGTACGGGCGGTCGCTGACGGGGCGTCTGCGGGCGCTGGAGCGGAAC
>CAYFVS010000045.1:0-6793 GCA_964346565.1 uncultured candidatus Brocadiaceae bacterium
CTGGGTTGGGCGCTTCCTGTCTGGTCCGGCGTGGCGCTGATCTACTCGGCGCTGGTCTTCATCAGGGCGCGCCGCTACCACCGGGAACGGACCGCCGATCTGGGGATGACCGACATGCTGACCGGGCTGCCCAACCGCAAGGGGCTGGTGGCGGCGCTGGACCGGATGGAAGGGGGGCCGAAGGAGTTCGGCAAGCGGATACGGCTCATCGACATTGACCTGTCCAACCTGGACCGGGTCAACTATGAGTACGGCCAGATGGTTGGCGACGCCGTGCTGCAGGACATCGCGACCCTGCTGGAGAGCAAGTCTCCTCCGGATCACGTCGTCGGCCGACTCGGCGGGGACGAGTTCCTGGTGGTTATGCCTCAGGCCAGCGTCTCGGAGGCGGAGACACTGGCGGACTCCCTCAAGCTCGCCGTCTCCGAGTACACCCTCAGCCTGGGCGACAGGGGGGAGGTCCACTCCCTGAAGGCGAGCGTGAGCATCGCCGCTTACGTTCCCGAGCAGGCGTCCCTCCACGAAACGGTGGTCAGCGCGAAGACGGCCACCGCCCACGGCAAGCTGGCCGAGACGGGGCCGGGCGAGGAAGAGGGGTACTACCACATTCCGCGCATTACCCTCGGTGCGTTCGCGGCCCACCGGTGGCAAAGCCTGGAGAAGTCCGAGCAGGAGGCCTACAAGCAGTGGAAGCGCGAGCTGACCGATTCAGTCACCGAGCGGATGCGTGATGACGTCACCCGTATGCTCGACGAGAAGGCGGAGACGCGCTGGGCCGACTTCGTCACGGCCGTGCCGGTAGCCGGCGGCGTCGGGGGGGGACGCACCTACGCCGCCCGCGAACTGGCCGAGGCCGTTGCCCGGCAGCTTGGGGTGCCCTACCGCGACGTGATGCGCGCCGACAGCAGCACCGGCGAGAACCGCACCGTCGAGCCCGCCGTGGACGCGGTGATCGAGAAGGGCGACTGCGTGCTGCTGATCTCCGATGTCGTCAGCTCCGGGATAGTGGAGCGACGCTGCGTGAAGAAGCTCGCCGCCGCCGGCGCCCACGTGCAGGTGGCCGCCTGGGCAGCCTACTGACCTGTTTGTGCTGCGCCCGCAGGGCGGGCATGTGCGGGCTGCACAGTGTCCGTTCCCGCCTGAGAGAGCAGGCCCATGGCGAAGCTCCGTGCCGGCGTGATCGGCCTGGGCACCTGGGGGCAGGTGCACCTGGAAACCTACGCGGAACATCCTGCAGTGGAAGTGGCGGCCCTGTGCGACCGGGACGCCAGCCGCCTGCAGGCTGCCGGTGAGCAATGCGAGGCGGCCCAGCTGCACGCCGACTACCGGGATCTGCTGGCGGTGGAGGGGCTGGACTGTGTCTCGGTGGTCACGCCGGACCACACGCACGTCGGGATCGTGGTCGCCGCCCTGGAGGCGGGTAAGGCCGTCCTTGTGGAGAAACCACTGGCCACCTCGCTGGAGGAGTGTGACCGGATCGGCGCGGCGCTCAAGCGCTGGGGCGGCCCGCTGATGGTGGACTTCCACAACCGGTGGAACCCGGGCGTGGCCCACATCCGCCGTGAGCTGGCCTCGGGCCGCGTGGGACGGGCCCGCATGATCTACTACAGGCTGTCCGACACGCAGTCCGTGCCGACGGAGATGCTCTCCTGGGCCGAGCACTCCGGTGTGGAGTGGTTCCTGGGCACTCATTGCGTGGACACTCTGCGCTGGCTGTTGCGGGACGAGGTCCGGCGCGTCTATGCCCTGCGAGGGGAGGGCGTGCTGAAGGCCAGGGGCGTGGACACGGCTGACTACTTCCTGTCGCTGCTGGAGTTCGCCGAGGGGACACGGGCGGTCGTGGAGAACTGCTGGATCCTGCCGGAAAGCCGGCCCGCGTTGGTGGACCACCAACTGGAGGTGGTGGCCGAAAAGGGAGCACTCTACTTCGACGGCAGTCCTCACAGGCTGCGCGTGCTGGCCGAGGGAGCTCTCGAGTGCCCCGACACATTCATCAGCCCGCGCGTGGAGGGCCGACGGGTGGGGTTTGCCACCGAGAGCATACGGCACTTTGTGGACTGCGTGCGAGAAGGACGTCAGCCTGCGGTCGGGTTCGAGGACGGCCGGGAGGCCACCCGTATCGTGCTCGCTATCGAGGAATCGGCCCGTTGCGGGAGCCCGCTGGAGCTGTGAGTCAGCCCCTGCTGAGCGCCTCGTTGCCGTAGAAGACAGCCGACAGAAGAGTGGCGACGATGACCAGGACGCTTATGGTGTAGACGATCCCCGGCCCCGCCGGGCCCCACCACAGGGGTCCGGACATGAGCAGCAGGGCGCCGAGGCCCTGAATGGCCGCCTTCAGCTTGCCCCACCAGCGCGCCGCGGGGTCCTTGTCCCGGAGCATCATCAAGATGCGCGTGTAGCCCACCGTTATGTCCCTGACCGCCATCAGCAGGGGCACAACGACCATGCAGCGCCCGGCCACCGCCAGCGACCAGTAGATGGTTATGCGGGCCAGGCTGTCGGTGTAGGGGTCGAAAAGCTTGCCGAACTGGCTGACCGCCTCGTGTCGCCGCGCCAGGTAGCCATCCGCCAGGTCGGTCAGCTCAATCACAAGTATCAAGGTCGTGGCCAGCAGGATGGCCCACCGCTGATCTAGCCAGGGGGTCAGCACCGCGATCCAGACCGCCAGCACCAGGCGCGAAGCAGTTAGAAGGGTGAGAAATAGAGGAGGATACTTGGCGTCGTCCATGTCGCAGTCGACCTCCTCGATGTCAGCCAAGCTCCTCGGGCCTGGGGCAGGGAGCTTAACAGGTCGCACTGGCCGGCCGCAAGGGACGGCATAAAGGCTTGCGGGCGAACGGGAAAGGCCGGTCCGGGGGGAAGGCTTTTCGCTTGAACTGGAGAGGCGTTCTGCTATAATCGGGCTGCTGAGCGGCGGGTGGCCGGTCGGCCGCGCTTCGGCGCGGTTGCGGCCGTTGCCTGTTTCAGCGGCATGGTCCATTGCCTCCTCTCCGCAGCGAAGGCCGAGGCGTTCCTTTGATCGTCGGCCGAGGGGTTCTTCCTTCGCCCAGCGAGACCTCCGGACAGCAGCCGCCTGCGCTCTGCCAACAGCAAGGGGAATCACCGGTTGTGTTTGAGACACTGACAGGCACGCTGGAGGGCTTCTTCAGCAAGCTCCGCGGGCGGCCCAGGCTCACCGAGCAGAACATCGAGGACGGCCTCCGCGAGGTGCGTCTGGCCCTGCTGGAAGCCGACGTGCACTACCGCGTGGTCAAGCAGTTCATCGACGCGGTCAAGGAGAAGGCCGTCGGCGAGGAAGTCATCCGGGGCGTTGACCCGGCCCAGCAGATCGTCAAGATCGTCCAGGACGAGATCGTGTCGTTGATAGGCCCGGTGGACACGTCCGTCCCCATGAGGCAGGACGGTCCCACGGTGCTGATGCTGTGCGGCCTGCAGGGCAGCGGCAAGACGACCACCTGCGCGAAGATGGCCCTCTACCTGCGGCAGAACTACTCCTGTCGACCCATGCTGGGGGCCGCCGACGTGCGCCGGCCCGCTGCCATTGACCAGCTCGAAGTGCTGGGCGGGCAGATTGACGTGCCCGTGGTCAGCGACCGCAACGCGGACGCCGTCATGGTCGCCATGCAGGCCCGCTTCAGGGCGGCCGAGGAGCAGGCGGGCCCGGTCATCCTGGACACGGCCGGCCGCCTGCACATAGACGACGAGATGATGGCCGAGCTGCGCGAGATGAAGGAGCGCGTCAACCCGGACCAGATATACCTGGTGGCGGACGCCATGACCGGTCAGGACGCCGTGACAAGCGCCCTGGAGTTCAACCGGCAGCTCGACTACGACGGGGTGATCCTGACGAAGCTGGACGGTGACGCGCGGGGCGGGGCGGCCCTGTCCATCAAGGCAGTCACCGGTCGGCCCATTAAGTTCGTCGGCTTGGGGGAGAAGCTGGACCGCTTCGAGCCGTTCCACCCGGAGCGCATGGCTGACCGCATCCTGGGCATGGGCGACGTGGCGGGGCTGGTCGAGAAGGCCCAGAAGGCCATCGAGGAGGAGGACGCCCGACAGCTTGAGGAGAAGCTGCGTAAGGCGAAGTTCGACCTGGAGGACTTCCGCAAACAGATCCAGATGCTCAAGCGGATGGGGCCCCTGCGGGAGATACTCGGCCACCTGCCGCTTATCGGCTCCAAGCTGGACCAGATGGAGTTCGACGAGAGCGAGGTCGCCCACGTGGAGGCCATCATCAACAGCATGACCCCCGAGGAGCGGGCCCGCCCGGAGATCATCACCGCCGGCCGGCGGCGCCGCATCGCCGCCGGCAGTGGGACCGATCCGGTGGTGGTCAACCAGTTGCTGAAGCAGTTCAAGCAGATGAAGAAGCTCATGCGCCGGGTCAGCCGCGGCGACATGGAGTCCTTCATGGATGCCATGCCGCAGGACGTCAGCCAGATGGGCGGCCCCAGAGGCAGGCGCAGAGGGCGCAGGAAGTAGACACCCGGAACACACCATTTTCTACGCGAAGGCCAAGATGGTAAGGATCAGACTCACAAAGTGCGGGCGCAGGAACAAGCCCTACTGGCGCATCGGCGCATTCGACTCCCGGACGCGCCGGGACGGGAGGCCCATCGAATACCTGGGTTCCTACGACCCGTACAGGGAGAACGAGGAGGACAAGGTCTCCATAGACCGCGAGCGCGTGGAGCACTGGTTGAGCGTCGGGGCGCAGCCTACCGTTAAGGTGGCGCACCTGCTGCGCAAGGCCGGAGTGGAGGCCTGAGCGGCCAGCAGCGCTGGGAGGCCGGAAGTGTCCGCTGAGAACCGCCAGCCGCTCCGCTTCGACGTGCTGACGCTGTTCCCGGAGGTCTTCGAGCCGTTCCTCCAGGCCAGCATGGCCGGCATCGCCCGTCAGAAGGGCCTGGTCAGCTACCATCTGCACGACATCCGCGAATACAGCCGCGACAAACACCAGAAGGTGGACGACCGTCCCTACGGGGGCGGCCCCGGCATGGTCATCCGGTGCGAGCCGGTCTTCCGCTGCTACGAAGCCGTCCGGCAGATGGCCGGGCCGCCGGACAGGTCGCTGCTGCTGACGCCGCAGGGGCGTGCGTTCGACCAGCGGATGGCTGAGGAGCTGAGCCGTTGCGGGCGCATCATCGTGCTCTGCGGCCACTACGAGGGATTCGACGAGCGCATCCGGCTGGGCCTGCCGGTGGAGGAAGTCTCCATCGGGGACTACGTGCTGAGCGGCGGCGAGGCGGCCGCCATGGTCGTCCTGGACGCGACGGTGCGGCTGGTGCCGGGCGTGTTGGGACATCAGGACGCGACGTCGGAGGACAGCTTCGCGGACGGACTGCTTGAGTATCCGCACTACACGCGGCCGGCAGAGTTCCGCGGCATGACGGTGCCGGAGGTGCTGCTGAGCGGCGACCACGGGCGGATCGCCGAATGGCGCCGCCGGCAGGCCGAGAAGCGCACGCGCCAGCGACGAGCCGATCTCTTGCAGGCAGAGGACGCCGACATCGGAGAAGACCAATGAGCAACGACGAGGACAGGCCCAAGGGACAGGACTTGATGCGGCTCGTCGAAGAGCCCTACATGAAGGACAAGGTGCCCCAGTTCCGCGTGGGGGACACCCTCGACGTCGGCGTGCGCATCACCGAAGGGGGCCGCGAGCGCGTGCAGGTGTTCCGCGGCGTCTGCATCGCCCGCAAGGGCAGCGGCAACCGGGAGACCTTCACGGTCCGGCGCATCGTGCAGGGGGAGGGCGTCGAGCGCATCTTCCCGCTGCACGCGCCCACCATAGACAGCGTCAAGGTTGTGCGGCGCGGCCGCGTTCGGCGTGCCAAGCTCCACTACCTGCGCCAGCGAAAGGGCCGCGCCACTCGCGTGCAGGAAGACATGCGCGCCCGCTCCGAGGATGAGGAGCAGTGAGCAGGGAGCGGCAGTGAGGTTGCCGTCGTTGGCTAACTGAGTCTATGGCCGGGTGCCCAGGGCTCTTGACTTCCCATAGGTGACTGGAGGAGGCCCCCGTGAGAGAGCCAGTTCTGGTGTTCTATCCACAGATGGCAAAGCCTGTTGAGTTCTACGTTAAGTCGTCCGGCCGCTACGCTGGCGAATCAGTGATGGGTCTGGACGACTACAAGAAGGCCCTTGCCGAGGAAGGCACTGTTAGTGACAGAGTCCTGATCTGCGGACGGCACGGAAACCTCCATCAACTCGACTTGGAGCACATACGACTGTTGAGATCCGCGCACGTGCTCTCTGAGCCCGAAGAGACGACCCTGGTGGTCTTCGACTGGCATAACGATATTGACAATGATCCGGCGGGCACGGAACTGACATCAGGTAGCTGGGCGTACGTTGGGCTCCATACTGGTCTGTACGGCAACCTCTACATCGCCGGAAGCGACCCTCGCGGAGTGGACGAGATTAACCCGTGGAAGTGGGAGGAGGAAGTCCGCCCCTGTCGCAGCCAGATCATGGGCAGATTGGATAGGCTATTCCTGTTCCCTGTTGCCCGGAGCTTCAGCCGCCTGAAGTTCCTGCCTGAATATGAGGAGTTCTTGTCCGACAATGAATCCGTTGCTGACTACTCTGTGCTCAAGGACCTTGGAATTGTGGAAGTGCTATTCAGGGATCTTGGCGAGGCCAGGTACAGGGAACGGAAGGGAGGGGTCGTCCTGAGCATAGACCTCGACGTACTGAAGGGATCATCTGTCCGGGCAGTCTGCCCACAGGGGGTCATGGATGTAGAGGGGTTGACTCAGCATTTGCAGGTACTTGGTGCGACAGGTCCCGTTCA
>CAYFVS010000046.1:0-10199 GCA_964346565.1 uncultured candidatus Brocadiaceae bacterium
CGCTCCCGCGGGTCGGGCAGCCTTGCGCCCTGATAGGCCAGGTTGGCGGCGACGTAGCGGTCGCAGACGACCACGCGCCCCTCGGCGAGCCATTCGTTCAGCTTCCCGACGGCCTGCCAGCGGTCGCAGGCGTAGGGCAGCGCCGCCAGGTAGGGGCTCAGTTCGCGGGGGTCCTGCTCCAACTCGCCGCGCAGATAGCTCTCGATCAGGTCGGCGAAGAAGCCCTCGCCGTAGCGGGGGAAGGCGATGCGCGCAACGGAGTGGCCCTCCTGCTCCAGGCGCTCCGCCAGCAGCTCCGTCTGGGTGGCCTTGCCGCTGCCGTCTATGCCGCACAGAGCAACCAGCCGCCCGGTCGTTGGCTCCCGGCCCATCATCCATCCTCCAGCCGAAAGATGCGCAGGGCGTTCTCCCGCAGCAGGAGCCGGGCGATCTCAACCGCCTGCCGCTCCGTCCCGTACCCGCGGGACACGAACTCGCGCGCCAGCACGCGCGCCAGCACCCGCCGGTACATGCCGAACTTCGCCAGGCCGAACTCCAGCTTGTACATGTCGCTGTAGTAGCCGATGAGCTTCGTCTTGGGCACGCTCTGGAGCCGGGCGGTCAGGTCGCGGGCGACGTGCTCCGGCACGTTCAGATACCACCAGTGGCCGCTGAGCACCACGTTCTGCAGAATCCATCCGTAGGAGCCCAATTCCTGGACCTGGCTGTCGCTCAGCACCGAGAGGCAGAAGGTCACCCCGGGGAAGGCGTTCAGCAACGGAAGCAGTCCACGCAGCGTGTCGCCCGCCACCGGCAGGTCCCGCCCCTGATGTACGCCATGCGGATACGCCCCCCGCAGCGCGCCGCACATGACCTGGAAGGGCAGGGCGTGCTCGGCGCACTGGGCCGTCAGGGCGAACAGCACGCCGCTGTGGAGCATGGCGGCGTCCTGGGGCGCCACTTCGCCCCGGAGCGCTCTTTGAAAGATGGTGTCCAGGGCGCCGTCCGCCACCGGCTCCGCGGAGAAGCCGGGCGGCAGGGATATGGCCACGCTCGCCGCGCCGTGCTCCCTGAATCTACCCACCAGTTCGCCAAGGGCCCGCGTCAGGCTGTCACCGTCTGACAGCCCCACGCCGGTCACTGCTTCCAGCGAGTGCCGAACGGCCGGCTGCTCGATGCGGAAGACCAGGTCGTCCGCCCGCAGGCATGGCACGAACAGGTCCGTGTCAATCGCTTCCAGGTCCTCGTCGTGGCTGTTCGTCAGGAACACCTTCTCGATGTTGGAGGCGTCCAGAATGGCCGAGGCACGATCGGGCTCGTCGGCTGCTTCTCGCACCGCGCGGGCCAGCGGCTGCCAGTTGTGCGGGGTGAGCCGCCCGTGCTCGAACCCGAAAAGCTCCTGCGCCAGCTCCACCAGCCACCTGTACTGCGCCGTGTTGTCAATGGCCTCCATGGCCCGCAGCAGGTCGGGGATCATCTCATCGTCCGGCCGGTCGGGAGCGATCGTCTCCTTGCTCATCCCGGCGCTGTGCGCCAGCTCGGTGTAGTAGTGATAGCCCAGCAGGTCCCGCAGCGACCGCGCGAACGGCTCCCGCGCGGGGACGTGGGAGTGAACGTCTATGGCCCGGATGCCCTCGATCTCCTCCAGCAACCGCTGTTCGAGCTGCTTCGAGTGGGACATGTGCGTGTCCTGTGATCCGGTCAGGAGCAGTTCAGTTGTTCAGCGAGTGCAGGGGCGCGGGAATGCGGCCGCCCCGGCGCACGAACTGCGCCGCCGCACCGGCCCCCCGCACGGGCAGCACGGCGCAGCCGCCGAACAGGCCGCCGAAGACGGCCTCATCCCCCGCTGACTTGCCGGGCACGGGGATGACGCGAACCGAGGTCGTCTTACGGTTCACGACGCCGATGCTCATCTCGTCGGCTATCAGGGCGGCGATGGTGGCGGCATCCGTCTCGCCGGGCACCGCTATCATGTCCAGCCCCACCGAGCAGACGCTGGTCATCGCCTCCAGCTTCTCCAGCGACAGGTCGCCGCGGCCGACCGCCTCGCTCAGGGCGCTGTCCTCGCTTACGGGGATGAACGCGCCGCTGAGGCCGCCCACCGAGGAGGAGGCGAACAGGCCGCCCTTCTTCACCGCGTCGCTCAACAGGGCGACCGCGGCCGTCGAGCCGGGGCTGCCGATACGCGCGATGCCCATCGCCTGGAGGATTTCCCCCACGCTGTCGCCCACCCGTGGGGTCGGGGCCAGGGACAGGTCCACGATGCCGAACTCCACGTCCAGCCCCGCCGCCACCTCCCGCCCGATCAGCTCGCCCACGCGCGTCACGCGGAAGGAGGTCATTTTGATCTGCTCGGCGATCTGCCCCAGATCGGGCTGGTCCTGCTCGACTGACATGCGCTCGATCGCCCGCTTGACCACCCCCGGCCCGCTCACGCCGATGTTGACCACGCAGTCGGCCTCGCCGTAGCCCAGGTAGGCCCCGGCCATGAATGGGTTGTCCTCGGGGATGTTGGCGAACACCATGAGTTTGGCCGCACCGAACCCGTCCCGCTGCGCCGTCCTGCGGGCGAGGCACACGATCTGCTCCGCCACCAAATTCACCGCGTCCACGTTGATGCCGGCGGCAGTGCTGGCTACGTTGATCGAGGCGCAGAGACGTTCGGTCTCCCCCAGGGCGTCGGGGATGGAGCGGATCAGGGCCTCGTCGGCCGGGGTCGTGCCCTTCTGCACCAGGGCCGTGTAGCCGCCGACCAGGTCAACCCCCACCTCGGCGGCTGCCTCGTCCAGGGCCCGGGCGATGCGGCAGAACGCCTCCTCCGCGCCGCCTGCCCCCAGGGCGCTGACCGGGCTGACGGCAATACGCTTGTTGACCACAGGGATGCCGTACCGGGTGCCCACCTCCCGGCAGACCTGCACCAAACGCCCCGCCCGGGTGCGTATCTTGTGGCGTACCTTGCGGCACAGGCGTTCCACGTCCGGATCTGTGCAGTCCAGCAGATTCACTCCCAGCGTCACCGTGCGCACGTCCAGGTGCTCCTCCTGGAACATGCGGAGGGTGGACATTATGTCTTCGGTTCTGAGCATTGCCGCTGTGCGATCCTGCCGTCAGAGTAGTTGGTGGAAGTCCACCTGGTTCGTTGCCAGGAAGATGTTCTCGTGCTGCAGGCTGACGCGCATCAGCCCTTCCTCCCACAGGGACTGAACGTCTATCTGCACGCGTTCCACCTCCAGGTCGGGCGGCGCCTGGAGCTGGGCGATCAGCAGGAAACCCTCCCCCTCGCTGTAAGCGTAAAGATCCTCCACGTTGACGTCGCGGGTGGCCAGGTAGGAACAGACGCGCTGAATGATGCCCTTGCGGTCCGGGCCGGAGATGGTCAGTATCAGGCGCTGGGCATCGTTGACCACCGGGCGGGGCTCGGAGACCTCGCGCGGCTTCACGGACACCTCCAGCTCCCCCGGCGCGCCGCTCTGCCGCACGGCGCGGGCCAGTTCCTCCGCTGCCAGCTCCTGCTCGAACCGAACGGTCACGATGATGGTGAAGTACCCCTGCAGCACCGTCTGGCTGATGGCGTCTATGTTGCCTCCCAGCTTCGCGATGGCCCCCGCCATGCCCGCCACGATGCCCACCCTGTCCAGCGACATCACGGTCAGAACGAACTCCGTCGGCATAGCGCCCCCCGGTTACATGCGGTCCCGGTCGTGCTCCGGCCTGGCTTCCCTGGTCATCAGTTCCATTGCGGCCTCCTGCGGCGACTGGCCCTCGAACAGCACCCTGTGCACCGCCCGCGTGATGGGCATCTCCACCGCGTAGCGGTCGGCCAGCGCGCAGGCGGACACCGTCGTGCGCACCCCCTCGGCCACCTGGTCCATGCTCTCGATGATCTGCTCCATGCTCTCCCCCTCGGCGATGCGCATCCCCACCCGCCGGTTCCGCCCGTAGGGGCTGATGCAGGTCGTTATCAGGTCGCCCAGCCCTGTCAGCCCGGCGAAGGTCTCCGGCCGCGCGCCCATTGCCACGCCCAGGCGCTTGATCTCCGCCAGCCCGCGCGTTAGCAGCGCGCTCTTGGCGTTGTCGCCGAAGCCCAGCCCGTCGCAGACACCCGCCGCGATCGCTATCACGTTCTTCAGCGCCGCGCCCAGCTCCACCCCCAGCGTGTCGGTGTTGGTATAGACACGGAACGTGGGCGCCATGAAGGCGTCCTGCACCGTGCAAGCCAGCTCCTCATCCCGGCTGGTGGCTACCACCGTGGTGGGCAGTTGGCGGGCGACTTCCTCCGCGTGGCTCGGCCCATAAAGGCCCGCCAGGCGCAGCCCGTCCCCGCAGACCTGGTCAATGAGCTGGCTGCCCAACAGCAGCGTCTCCTCCTCGATGCCCTTCGAGACGTTGACCACCAACTGGCCGGGCCGAAGCTGCGGTCTCATCCGCTCGCAGACCGAGCGAAGGTAAATGGTGGGCGCCGCGGCGACCACCATCTCGGCCGCCGGCACGCACTGAGCCATGTCCGACGTCAGCTCCACCGACGGGGGCAGCTCGGCGCCCGGCAGGTAGCGGGGGTTGCGGCGGGTGCGGCGCACCTGCTCCATGTAGCCCGGGTCAATGCCCCACATGGTCACCGAGTGCCCGTTGCGCTGAAGCAGCAGCGAAAGCGCCGTGCCCCATCCGCCGCAGCCGATCACGGCCACGCGGTGAGTGGACTGTGGCCCGTTCTGGTCGGCTGAAGATGCCACTGCGCAGAGTCGTTGACCGGTCGGAAAAGGGGCGGCGGCAAGCGCCAACTCGGCCGTTCCCTCGGAGATTCATCGGCCTGCGTTATTATAGGCACTGTCAATGCGAAAACAACCTTCCGGCGCGAAGTTGCCGCCGAGGGGGCATTGAACGGATCGAGGCGGCGCAGTACAATCATCTTGCCATGCATATACTCGGCGGAGCAGCGTTCTACCACGACAGTGCGGCTTGCCTGGTGAGGGACGGTTGGATTGTGGCTGCCGCCGAAGAGGAGCGGTTCAGTCGCGACAAACACGACCATCGGTTCCCTCAGCAGGCCATCGAATACTGCCTGGAGGAGGGCGGGATCTCGCCGGCTGAGCTGGACCTGGTGGCCTTCTACGACAAGCCGCTGCTGAAGTTCGAGCGCCTGCTGGAGACCTATCTGGCCTACGCCCCCGCCGGTTTCCGCTCGTTCCTGGCCGCCATCCCGCTCTGGGTGCGCCAGAAGCTGCACCTGCCCCGCGAAATGGATCGGGGCCTGAGGGGCGGCTACGAGGGGCGCTACGTGTTCCCGGAGCATCACCAGTCCCACGCCGCAGCGGCCTTCTTCCCGTCACCGTTCGAGCAGGCGGCCCTACTCACCTTCGACGGCGTAGGGGAGTGGGCAACCGCCAGCTACGGCATCGGTCGGGGCAACCGCGTAGAGCTGAGCCACGAGCTGCGCTTTCCCCACTCGCTGGGGCTGCTCTACTCGGCGTTCACATACTTCTGCGGATTCAGGGTCAACTCAGGCGAACACAAGCTCATGGGCCTGGCCCCTTACGGGGAGCCGCGGTACGTGGACCTGATTCTGGACCGGCTGGTTGACCTGAAGGCGGACGGCTCCTTCCGGATGGACATGTCCCACTTCAACTACTGTCAGGGGCTCACGATGACCGGCCGCAAGTTTGAGCGCCTGTTCGGCGGCCCGCCCCGCAGGCCCGAGTCCCCCCTGACCCGGCGCGAGATGGACATGGCCGCCAGCGTGCAGGCCGTCACCGAGGAGGTCATCCTGCGTGCCGCCCGCCACGTTGCCCGGCAGACCGAGATGAGGAACCTGGTCATGGCTGGCGGTTGCGCCCTGAACTGCGTGGCCAACGGACGGCTGCTGGCCGAGGGGATCTATGACGACCTCTGGGTACAGCCCGCCTCCAGCGACGCGGGGGGAGCCCTGGGGGCGGCCCTGTTCACCTGGCACCAGTTGCTGGATCGCCCCCGGGAGGTGCCCGACGGACGCGACCGGCAACAGGGCTCGCTGCTCGGCCCTGCCTTCGGGAATGGAAGCGCGCGCGCCTTCCTCGACCGGGTCGGGGCCGTGTACGAAGCCCACGAGGAGGAAGACCGGCTGCTGGAGGAGGTCGTCCGCCAGATTGCCTCGGGCAAGGTGGTGGGGTATTTCCACGGGCGGATGGAGTTCGGGCCCCGGGCCCTGGGCTGCCGTTCCATCCTCGGCGACGCCCGATCCCCGCGGATGCAATCGATCCTCAACCGGAAGATCAAGTTCCGCGAGTCGTTCCGTCCCTTTGCACCGAGCGTCCTGAAGGAGGAGGTCCACCGGTGGTTCACCATGCCCGCCGGGCAGGACAGCCCCTACATGCTGCTGGTGGCGGCAGTGCGCCCCGAGCACCGGCTGTCCGAGCCTGGCAAGCGCGAGGAGCAGGGCGAAATCGGCCGCCGGCTGAACGTGACCCGCTCCACCATCCCTGCCGTCACCCACGTGGACTACTCCGCCCGCGTGCAAACCGTGGACCCTGAACGCCACAGCCGTTACTACCGGCTGGTTAAGCTGTTCGCCGAGCAGACCGGATGCCCCGTGCTTGTCAACACCAGTTTCAACGTGCGAGGGGAGCCGATCGTCTGCACTCCAGAAAACGCTTATGACTGTTTTATGGCGAGCAACATGGACGTGCTCGTGCTCGAAAACAACCTCCTCTACAAGGACCGACAGCCCAGCGCCGAGCATGGCACAATAGACCAGTATATGGCACAGTTCGATGCAGGAAAAGCTGAACCGCCGTTGATCCGCCTCAACTGGAACCCCCAGCGGCGCCAGCTCAGGAACTTCGGGCTGATATGCCTGGTCGCGTTCGGGGCGCTGGGAACATGGGCTTGGCTGGGCCGCAGCGTGCTCGGCTTAGGGCTCGGCCACGTGGGGGCGGCGGTCCTGTGGGCGGTCGGGGGTGGTTCGGCGGTGCTGGCCATGGCCTGGCCGCAGGCCTTGAGACCGCTGTTTGTGGGCCTGTCCCTGGTCGCTTTCCCCATCGGGTTGATCGTTTCGCACCTGCTGTTGACGCTGCTCTACTACGGGGTGATCACCCCGGTCGGGTTGGTCCGTCGGGCGCTTGGGCGCGACCCTCTGCAGCGAGAGCTGGACCCGGCCGCGCGTACATACTGGGCGCGGCGCGATCCCCCGCCGGATAAGAGCCGCTATTTCCGCCAGTTCTGAGGGCGCCCGCCCACAACCCCCGTTGACAGCCCCGCTCCCGTCCGGTAGCATCAGAGGTAGCGCCGGAGGTTCCACCCGAGGGGACGCGATGGCCCGAGAGAGAGGGGATTCCGCGGAGTTTCTTAAAGAAGCCAGGCGACGCCGCTCGACGCTTCTGGCGGAGTTCTGGGCCTTCCTCTGCCAGAACAAGAAGTGGTGGCTCGTGCCGATCTTGCTGGCCATCCTGCTGGTCGGCGTCCTGGTTGTGCTCGGGGGCGGCAGCGCGGCTCCCTTCATCTACACGCTGTTCTGAGGCCCGGGTGCGGGGGCCACCGGCTTCAGCGCCGGTGCGCCGGCTCGGTTGCGGCTTGTCCGCCTCCCTTGCCCGTGAGTCGCTCCCGGAACCGCATGTACTGCGCGAGGCGCATGCGCAGGAAATGGTCGTTCGGCTCCCGCCGGAGCGCCCGTCGGTAGGTCGCCAGTGCCCGGTCAACCGCCTCCAAACGGGCGTAATGGGTCAGGTGGCGCTCCCGCTGCCGTGCCGCAGCCAGCCGCTCGTTGTGATCAAGCTGCCCGGTGAACGGGGGCTTCTCCATCAGCCGCACTACTTTGGCCGCGATGCGCCATCCGTCCAGGCCGGTCAGCACCAGCGCTTCGGCGGCCTCCTTCAGAGAAAGCACGGGGAGCTCCTCAGCCTCCTCCCGAGCGTGGGGGGGCAGGAGGTGTCGCACCTTTCCGAACACGCTGCGCGCCAGCAGGTAGTTGCCCACGAACGTAGGGTGCACGTGCTCCAGGAACAGCTCCTCTCCCGGCAGCCCGTGTGGCGCCAACTCGCTGGAGCTGAACTCCTCGGCGATGTCAACCAGCACAACCCCGCTGTCCGCACGCGTGCCAGCTACCTCCCGTATGATCTCATTGATCCGCTTGGTCGCCCGTAACTGGAGCGCGTCCAGGTCGCGAGCGCGCACGTAATGCTCGCGGGCCTTCTCGAACCTTTCCAGTGCCAGGTAGCACCTGCCCAGCCGGTAATGCAGGTCCGCGTAGGTTTCATCTGTCTGACGCGCCTCCAGGTAGCGGGCGACAGCGGCCTGGTAGTCACCGGCCGATTCTGCCGCCACGCCCTCCTGATAGAGTCTGTCCCAGTGCTGCCGCTCGGCCGGTTCCAGGTCCGGCCGGTGCATGGAGGCGAAGGGAGCGCAGTGCCGCAGGTTGGTGGCCACCGTGCAGAGGAGGACCTTCGCTCCCGCCTCCGTCGTGGCCGAGACGATGTCGTTCAGGTTCCGCCGGAAATGGTGGTGAACGGCTTCCATCCGCGCATCGTGCGGGGCCACCCGCTTCTCTGCGAACATGGGGAGCCCGGCGTTCAGCTCAGACTCCTCTCCTTGCCTCGTGACTGGTCCCACCAGCAGAGCCCGCAGCAACTGGCCGATCCTTGTCGAGCGAACCCACAGGCTCGCCCTGATCAGCCGCAATGAGGGGCAGAACTCAGCGAAGACCGTCGCCGGCCCGAACGGTCCCACCACCTCGTTGTTGCCCGCGTAGATGACGAACAGGTCCGGCTTGTGACCCCCGCACTCACGGGCGATGGGCAGCAGCACGTGGGAGTTGATCGCGGTCATGGCCGTGTTGACCACCTCGAACCGGCCCTCCGGATATGCACGCCGCAGCATCCGCTCCAGTATGCGCCAGAAGCCGAACGAGGTGGCCGGGCTGCCCTGTGCCGCCGAGCCGCCCATGATGAAGATCCGGTACGCGCCGGGGGCCTTCTCGGCGGGGAATGAGACGCCGACCGGTTGGGGGGCCAACTCGCGCAGGAAGAACCGCCAGCCGAACTCCGGCTGGGTGCGCCAGACCCCCTCCTGGCGGTCGAGTGCGAACAGGCACGAATCGTGCCCATACCCCGCAAGGCGCAGCCCCAGCTCCCAGGCCAGCAGGAAAGCCGCCGGCACGAGCGTCATCGCCACAAACCGGAACAGCCACTTTCGCCAGCGGTTCGTTGGGGCGTCCGGTCCTGATTCTGCCTCGGACATGGCCATTGCGGCCCTCCGTGTCGGGGGCGCATCTTGGCCGGGAGTATACGCAACCGCGCGCCGGCTTTCAACGCCTGTGGCCGCGGCGCCCGGTCCTCGCCTGCGGGGCCGTCATTGGAGGCACCCCCGCTCGGCAGACCAACCGTCGCCTCCGTGTGGGCCTGGCGGCGGAACACTGGCCTTGAATGGCCGCGGCGCAGTCGGTATAATCCGGATAGGTGAGTCCGAGCGGCTCGTCCGTGGGAGCGGGTCCGCGGTCCCCAGCTTTGACCGAACAGGCGCAGGCTGGAGCGAACATGAGTTCCGCTCAGGGCACCAATGGAGCAGAGGGAGCAGGAAGCCGGGTCTGAGTAGGGCCCGGACCAGGGACGCAGAAACTCTCATCGAGCAGGAGGTCCTGCGATGAAGAAGGTGATCGTCGTGATCGCGGTGGTCGTGGTTGTGGGCTTCGTTGTGTGGGGCCTGGCCGGCCGGGGTGGGAGCGGCACGGCACCCGAGACGGCACCCATGACGGGCGAGATCTATGAGGCCCTTCCTCCTCAGGCGCGTGAGCACATCCCGGACCAGGCGAAGGAAGCCCTCGAGAAAGCCGGCAGCTCCGAGGAGGCAATGGAGAGGGTTCGGCAGCAGGCCCCTACGCAAGGGGAAGCAGCAGAGGGGAGCCTCGGCGAGCGCAAGTATGCCGACGAGGCCCTGGAACAGATTCCGATCATGGCTGCGCGGAACCTTCCCCCGGCTGACAAGAAACGCTGGGAGGAACTGCATGGCCAGGAACTCGGCGGCGATGAGTGAAGCTGCGCGGTCTGTCGGGCACACGCAGTCGGGTGGGTGACCACCCCCTCGCGCGCCCTTCGCCGGAGGGAGTCGGCCGCCGGTTTTTTCTCTTGACAGCCCAGTGGTGCTGTGGTAATATGTCGGCGCTTTGGAGCTCAACAGCATTCAGGTTCGACAACTACCGGCGGATGAAAGGAGGTGAGGAGGGGCATCTGCGGGCGGATCAGAGCGAGTTGACCCAA
>CAYFVS010000047.1:0-4788 GCA_964346565.1 uncultured candidatus Brocadiaceae bacterium
CATCGGCCTGGCGGCCGTGGCGCTGCTGCCGCTGTTCAAGCTGTCGGAGGACGTGTTCTGGTGGGCGGGGATCTACTTGCAGGGGTGGGGCAAGTGGACCATCGCCACGGCGGCCTGGACGGGGGCGTTGATCCTGGTGCCCACCACGCTGATGGGTGCGACCTTTCCGCTGGTCAGCCGGATATACACGGTCAACTTCAGGGAGCTGGGCCGGCGGATCGGGCTGGTGGGCTTCCTGGACACGGTCGGCTCGATCTTCGGCGCGTTCGCGGGGGGCTTCATCCTGATTCCCCTGTTGGGCATGCAAGCGAGCGTGCTTGCCATTGCCGCCATCAACGTTGCTCTGGGGCTGGCGGTAGTCCTGGCCCACCCACGGTTGCGGCCGCGACGGAAGCTGTTCGTCACCGCAGGTTTGGTCGCCGCCGGGGCGCTGGCATGGCTGTCCGTGCCGCACGACGTTCGGTTCCTTCCCTGGAGCGTTGCCGGGGGCGGGTTCCACCTGCTGGACTACGAGGAGAGCATGGATGCCACGGTGGTGGTGGGGCACTACTTCGGCCACGACTGGCGCGGGCTGGCCGTGAACGGCACGGACGTGGCCGGCACCGGCAGGCTGCTGGAGAGCACCCAGATCGCGCAGGCCCATCTGCCGGCCTTGCTCTACGAGGCCCAGAACGGCCGGCCGCCCGCCAGCGCCCTCACCATCGGGCTGGGCAGCGGCGGCACATCTTACTCGTTGAGCCTGCACGAGAGCCTGAAGGACATACATTGCGTGGAGCTGGTCCCCGCCGTGCCCAGAGCGGCCAGGGAGCACTTCCAGATGCTCAACCGGGACGTGTTCAGCGACCCCCGTTTCAGGATGACCATCCAGGACGGGCGGACCTACGTGCTGGCGTCGCAAAGGAAGTACGACCTTGTGCTGGACGATTCGGTGCACCCCGCCTATCACGGCAGCGCCAGCCTCTACAGCCGGGACTTCTTCCAGCACTGCCGCGACAGGCTAACCGAAGGCGGCGTCATGTCGGTCTGGGTGCCGGTGTCCCAGATGTCCCACGAAGGGCTGCAGATGATCTTCAGGTCCTTCCTGGATGTGTTCCCCCACGCTGCGCTGTGGCACACCAACAATGAGCTGAACAAGCACACGGTGCTGACCGGCATGCAGGAGCCGCTGTCGCTGGACTTCCAGAAGTTCGCCAGGCGGGTCGGGCAGCCGGCCATAGAGACGGACCTGGCCCAGGTGGACCTGGACAGTCCCTACGTCCTGCTGTCCAGTCTATGGATGGACACCGCGGCGTTGCGCTCCTACTCAGCCGGCGCTCCCCTCCACACCGACGACCACCCCCGGCTGGCCTTCAACGCCCCCCGTTCCTTGCTGTCCGTCCTCCGCAGCGATCCCTGGCTGGAGCGGCTCAGCGAGATGCGCCCCCGCCCTGTCTCCATCCTTCCACACATGAGGAACCTGGGCGGCAGCGAAGCGGAGGCCTCCCGGAACAAGGAGCGCCTTAAACTGGAGCAGCAGGCAGCGGCGGCGCTGAACGGAGCCTTCTTCATCCACGCGGTGGGGCGAGTGCAACTGGAAGAGGGCCGGGCGCCGGACGCGCTCAACAACTTCCGGCAGGCTTACGAAGCGGCGAAGGGCGCACACGAGCTGAGCCCCCGGAACCCGACGTGCGCCTTGCTGGTCAGCCGGTGCTGCGCCTCGACGGCCGAGGCCCTCCAGAGACTCGGCCAGCTCGACGCCGCGCTCGCCTGGTGCCGCCGGGCGGTCCGGGCGGACCCGGACCACGGGCGTTCCTACGTCGTGATGTCCAATATCGAGTTCGCCCGGGGCAACAAGGCCGAGTGGATAGCCTGCATGGAGAAGGCAACCGAGGCTGAGCCCCACCGCCTGACGTGGCGCTACGACCTCGCCGGGCGCTACTTCCGGAACGGCCAGATCCACCAGGCCCGACGGGAGCTCCTCAAGCTGCTGGAGGCCCTCCCCGGCAACGAGATCATCCAGGACAGGCTCAAGGAGCTGGAAACAGCCACGGCATCCCCCCGGCGGTCCACTCACCCGCCGGCCGGGTAATTGCCCTCCCGGCGCCACACATCCAGCATCAGCTCGTAGCGCTCCAGGGGCAGGCCCGTGTAGATGCAGTTGCTGGTGCTGAAAACATAGCCCCCGCCGGGCATCCCATGGCGCAGGGCGTAACGGGCGGACTCAACCGCCTCCGCGTCCGTGCCGGTGTCCAGCGCGGCGCAGCTGACGTTGCCCATCAGGCAGAGGCGGTCCCCGTAGAGCCTCTTCACCTCGGCGATGTCTACGCCACCCTGGGGGTCGAGCGAGTGGAGGGCATGGGGTTCGCACTCGACTATCTGGTCGAGGATGGGCATGACGTTGCCATCGGTGTGTTTGATGGCGTAGAAGCCCATCTCCCGGTAACCGCGGATGAGCCGGCTCAGGTAAGGCGCCACGAACTCGCCGAACTGCGTGGGGCTCAGGAACGGGCCGTCGTTGAAGCAGTAGTCGGCGCAGAGGGCAAACCCGTCCAGCCCGCCAGCCTCCCGCAGCCGCTGGGCCCGCTCGAGCGCCCCTTCCACCCGCTGGCCCGCGTCCGCCTTGACCTGGCCCGGCTCGTCGGCAAGCCGCGTGCAGAACTCGACCATTCCCTCGCCGCCGGGGATGCTGAACGTTGCGTCCCCGTGGAGCATCAGGAAGTAGCGATCACCCGACATCTCACGGACGAGGTGGACCAGCCGGATGGTCTCCTCGGTGGTGTTCGGGTTGGGGTGGAGCAAGATGGCGCTGTGTTCGTAGCGCTCGGCAGTCAGCAGGTAAGTCTCGGCCATGTCACGGCGGTGCAGGCGGCGCTCCTTCTCCTCCATCTGGTCCCACTGGTCATAGCGGCGATGGTAGGGATGGACCTTACCGAACGCCTCCATGGTCAGGAAGACGACCAGCTCGAAGTGGGGCACGCGACCGGTGAGGGGGTGTCGTTCCAGGGCCGCTGCGAAGCGCTCCCGCACACTCGGAGCTTGATCGGCCATGTTCGGTCACCTCCCGTCAGCGACAGCGGCTGCGCCGGTCCACCCCATATACTGCCACCTTCGCGGCGCAATGCAATCGGCGAGGGCGCTTCTGAAGGTTTGACGTCAGCCGCGCGGCCGGACATAATTGTACGGGCGCAGTTCGCCGCGCCCGGCGAGCGGGCCTGTTTGGGAGAAAGATGCCGTGAGCATCAAGAGACTGATCCTGTTCGCCGTCGTGGCAGTCGCCGTGCTGCTGGTGGCCTTCGAGCCGAGTGTGCAGAACGCCATCAAGGGGCTGTGGCAGGAGGAAGTGGTGGACTACGCCAGGCCCGACTGGCAGCCGCCTGGAACCCAGCCGATAAACAAGGTCTACCTGCCCCGCGGTGGCACCTACTACCACCGGAAGGACTGCCCCCACATGCAGAGACAGGGCGTGGTGATCCCCCTGGAGAAGGCGCGCGAGCTGGCGAAGCCATGCCCGTACTGCGGGCCCCCTCAGTAGGATGACGGGGGCCTCGTCGCTGCGCATCCGGGCAGCCGTGCTTTGACAACCCGACAGCGCCTGGGTAGACTCTGTCGGCTCTGTCGAAAGCCGACCTGCGCAAGGCCAGGCCCATCGTGACGCTGGAGACTCCCCCATGACGCAAGATGACGTTGCGCCGGAGAGCGGCGGCGGGGAACCGTCCTGCGCGCCTTCGCCGCCGGATGCGGCCGAAGAGGCCGGCTCCGGCTGGGGCAAGGTGCGGGGCGCCCTCATTGTGCTGTTCTTCCTGTCGGGGACGGCTGCCCTGATCTACCAGGTGGTGTGGGCGCGGATGCTGCACCTGGTGTTCGGGGTGACCAGCTTCGCCGTGGCCACGGTCCTGAGCACCTTCATGGCGGGGCTGGCACTGGGCAGTCTGCTGGGCGGTCGGTTCATAGACCGGCGCGGCAAGCCGCTTCTGGTTTTCTCGGTCCTGCAGGTCGGCATCGGCCTTTTCGCCCTGCTGTTCCCCCTTGTGCTGGAGGGCCTGACCGGACTCTACATCCTGATCCATCAGCAGTGGGCAACGACTTTCTACCTGTTCAGCCTGACGCGGTTCGCTCTGGCCTTCGTGGTGCTGCTGGTGCCGACGACGATGATGGGCGCCACGCTGCCGGTGTTGGTGAAGTGGTTCGTGCGCCGGCCGGAGCGGCTGGGCTCCGACGTGGGGGCGCTGTATTCGGCCAACAACTGGGGAGCGGTGCTGGGGGCGCTGGTGGCGGGCTTCGTGCTGATGGAGACGATAGGGGTGCGTCAGACCTCCTTCGTGGCCGCCGCCGTGAGCATCGGCATCGGGCTGGCCTGCCTGGTGCTGCGGCGCAGGGCGGGGCCGGCAGAGGTCGAGCCGGCCGCCGAACTTGCCCCCGCTGACCCGGCCGAGACGCCCGGACCCACCTATCCGAAGTACGTCCTTCACGTGGTGCTATGGGTATTCGGCCTGGAGGGTTTCACCTCGCTGGCCTACGAGGTGGTCTGGACCCGCATACTGGCGGCCACCAGCATCGTAATCACCATCTACGCCTACAGCCTGGTGGTGGCCACTGTCATCGCGGGGCTTGCCATCGGCAGCTACCTGATCCGCCGCTACGCGGACCGGGTCAAGGACCTGCTGAGCCTGCTGGGCGGCATCGAGATTGCCATCGGCCTGGCGGCCGTGGCGCTGCTGCCGCTGTTCAAGCTGTCGGAGGACGTGTTCTGGTGGGCGGGGATCTACTTGCAGGGGTGGGGCAAGTGGACCATCGCCACGGCGGCCTGGA
>CAYFVS010000048.1:0-5876 GCA_964346565.1 uncultured candidatus Brocadiaceae bacterium
AGTGCTGCTCCTTCTTCTGCGGCGCGCTCAGCAGTAGTCCTGGTGGGGGACGATCCGGGAGAAGTCCCCCGTGCGCGCCGCCTCCAGTACCGGCCCCATGTAGCGGCCCACGTCCTCGGGCTTGATAGGTATCGGCATGCCCTCCAGCTTGCTGGACAGGGCGGGGTCCTTCGCGGCCCGGAGCATCCGCTCGACGTGCTCCTGCCGGAAGCCCTCGACCTGGTCGAGCCGGACCGGGAAGCCCACGCTCTCGGCCAGGGCGGCCATGGCCCGGCCGACGGCGATGCCCAGCTCCGGCCCGGAGGCATCCGCCAGGGCGCCCTCGTCCGCGTATCCGTACTCGGCGTATAGCCGGCCCACCTCGCGCACGCGCCGCTCGATGGCGGGGGCGAAGAAGGCCACGTAGTAGGGCGTCAGAAGGGCCGTCGCCTCGCCGTGATCCATCACGTCCACCAGCGAGAAACTGTTCAGATGGGGGCCGTTCGTGCTGCCGATCATGATGGCGCAGCCGCCCAGGTCGGTGCCCAGGCCGATGCGCTCCCGCAGCCGGCTGCACTCGGGCTGCTTGAGCGCGCCCGGCAGGGCGGACAGTATCAACTCCAGCCCCGTCAGGGCTATGCGCTCGACCAGCTCCGCCTCCTCGTGCGCCTGTGGCAGGCCGAAGTAGACCTCCAGCAGGTGGCAGATGCCGTCGAAGGCGCCCACCTTCGTGAACTTCGGCGGCATGGTCGCCGTGGCGTCGTAGTCGAACAGCGCCACCGGCGGCACCACGGCGCGGTCGATGAACAGCTTCTTCTGCATCGTGTCGAAGTCGGTGATGTTGGCGTACTTAGTCAGATGGGCGCCGGAGCCGCTGGCGGTCTGGACGGCGAGGAAGGGCGTGAGTTCGCCGCCCTGGCTCTCCATCCGCCGGCTGACGTGCCCCATGCCGTAGTAGTCCTCGCAGCGGCCACCCAGGCTGGCCAGAGTGACCGAGCCTTTGAGGGCGTCTATCAGGCTGCCTCCGCCGAGACCCACGACGGCCTCCGGCTCCGCGGCCAGGATCTCGTCGCGCACGCGCTGCACGTCGCGCACGGGGGAGTTGGGCGCGGCGCCCATGCATTGCGCCGCGATGGTCAGTCCTGCCTCGGCGAAGGACCGCTGCAGCTCGCCCAACATGCCGTTGTGCTCGCAGGAGCGTCCCCGCACCAGCAGGAACTCCTCTCCGATGCCGGCGGCCATCCGGCCGGCCTGGCCGATGGCTCCTGGGCCGAAGGCGTAGCGGTCGCCTTTGAACTGGCGTATCAGCTCGCGTGCCGTGCCGGTCAGTTCCTCCATGCGTGTTTCCTCCGGTGTCACTTCAGCTCGCGCGCGGCGGCCTGGTAGATCCGCTCGATCTCGGCTGCCGCGTCTTCGGCCAGCGCATACTCGTACCCATCCAGCAGCTCCCGGATTCGCTCCCGCGCCCTGTCCTTCACCTCCGTCATGCCGCGCTGCTGCCACTGCTCGGGCGACAGGTTCGGGAACAGCTCCGAGGACCACAGGTCCCTGAAGCTTCGCAGCGTGGTGGGGTGCGTGATGAAATCTCCCCCCGGCCCCACCTCCCTGATAGCATCCACCGCCAGCGCCTCGTCGTCAAATGCGAAGCCCCCGACCAGAACCTCCAGGTAGCGCACGATCTCCACGTCGCAGAGCAGCTGCTCGGCGCTGAAGATCTTGTCTATGCCCAGCATTCCGCCGTAGGTGAACCTGCGCGCGCCGTTCAGGGCGGCCACCGCGCCGAAGGCGGCCCTCTGGCTCAGTGCGTGGGCGTCCGGCCGGGGCGCGTTCGTATGGAACGCCTTGCAGGTGGGGACTCCCACGCCGTAGTAATCATTGACCTGGGCACCGACCAGGTAGGCCAGCACGTGCTCCGGCGTGCCGTAAGCGATTGTGCCGTACTTCATGTCGAACGGATAGACGTCGAACTTGAACCCCAGCTCGCCCGTCGGCCTGAGCAGTCGGAACAGCGTGAACCCGGCCAGGACCGTGGCAACGTGCTCCACGAAAGCCCCCGCCAGAGGCAGGGGGGTCGTCAGGCCCAGGATGGGCATGCCATAGACGGCTATGCGCGCGGGGATTGCCCGGTCGGCGAACTCCAGCGCGATGGACACCGTCGAACCCTCCACCCGGAGCGGGCTGAGCACGAAGACGGGCACCTCGAAGTCCGCGCCCACGACCCGTGACATCCGGTAGACGGCGCGGGCAGCCTGCGGCGAGCTGAATCCCGCGCCTCCGGCGGTGGGGCTGCACTCGCAGCCGATCCTGTAGGCCAGCAACTCCCGCAGCGGCTCGGGGGCGTCCTGGGGCAGGCCCGGCGTGCCGCCCACCACTCCCTCGGTCGCCAGCGCGCCCACCAGGCGGCCCGTCTCGACGCAGTCGGCCGTGGTCATCGGGCGCAGCTCGTCGGTGAAGGGGTCCAGGTTCTGGAAGGCGTAGCCGCTGAGTATCTCGACAGTGAACTGCTGTGGCGGCTCGGCAGGCGCCACGGCTGCCTGCCTGTGCTCCGCGACCATGTCCTGGACCAGGTCGGGATCGAACCGAACGCGCTCACCCTCGGTCCTCAGGCCGGCCCTGCCCTCGACGCGGGACAGCAGGTCGGAGTGGCCCACGTCCACCCCTACCTCATCCAGCACGCGCAACGCGGCCCCGTGTATCCGCTCGAGCTGCTCCCGGTTCAATCCCCCGGCTACGTGGTAGTGCACCTGGCTCATCGTCGCTTGCTCCGCGGCCCGGGAGATCGCGCGCCCGCCCGCGCCCTTCCGGCCGGTCTCTCAGCAACGGATTCGGATGACGTTCCACGAGGCCGCCGGCAGCTCCACGCGCAGCCTGCCGTCCTCCAGGCGTGCGCCCTCGGCCGGCGCGGGCGTCACGGCCTCCGGCTCCTGCGCCGTATTGGTGGCATTCAGGTCGTCAGCGTGCATCGTCGTCCACTCGGTCACTTCGGTCAGCGCGGGTCCCCGGGCAGCGAGAGTCAGCTCCAGCGGATCGGCCAGGCTGCGGTTCAGGGCGAAGAGGGTGAGCTGCCGGCCGTCATGGCTACGGACGCACGCACTCGTCAAGACGGGGACTTCCTCCCGCTCGGCCGTCTCGTAGGTGGGAGTGCGGACGGCCTGTTGGAGCGCGACGCCGCGCCCGGAGGCGGATGCCTGGGCGAAGGGATGGAAGATGGTCTGCCGCCAGGCGGGTCCCTCCGGTGGGGCCATTATGGGGGCTATGACGTTGACCACCTGCGCCATGCAGGCGAGCTTGACGCGGTCGCAGTTGTTCAGCAGGACGATGAGCATCCCGCCCACAACGAGAGCGTCCGCCATGGTGTAGGCACACTCGGCGATGGGTGGAGCGACGGACCAGTCGGGGGTTTCCCCGCCACCGTCGGAATGGGTCCAGACGTTCCATTCGTCGAAGGAGAGCATTATGCGCTTGCGGGAGCGGCGTCTGGCGGCGACGTAATCACAGGCGGCCACCACCTCCCGGATGAACTCGTGCATTTCGTCCGGCTTCGCCAGGTAGGTCTGGCTGTCGTCTGACGACTTGCCGTAGTAGGTGTGGATGGAGATGTAGTCCGCATGTTCGAAGGTGTGCTCCAGGACCTCCGCCTCCCACGCGCCGAAGGTGTCCATGCCGCGTCCGGATGAGCCACAGGCGACCAGCTCGACGGACGGGTCGGTCCATTTCATGAGCTTGGCGGCCTCTGCGGCCACTCGTCCGTACTCGGTGGCCGTTTTGTGGCACATCTGCCATGGGCCGTCCATCTCGTTGCCGAGGCACCACAGCCGGATTCCGTGCGGCTGTCGGTGGCCGTGCTGCACGCGGAGGTCGCTCCAGTGTGTGCCGCCGGGGTGGTTACAGTACTCGACCAGGCTCCTGGCGGCTTCCGGGCCCCGCGTGCCCAGGTTGACGGTGAGCATCGGCTCGGCGCCCGCCTTCCGGCACCAGGTGACGAACTCGTTGACGCCGAACTGATTGGTCTCCAGGCTCTTCCAGGCCAGGTCCAGCCGGCGGGGGCGCTGTTCGGGCGGCCCTATGCCGTCCTCCCATCTGTAACCGGACACGAAGTTGCCCCCCGGATAGCGCATCACGGGCATGTCCAGCTCCCGCACCAGCTCCAGCACGTCCCGGCGGAACCCGTGCTCGTCAGCCAGGGGATGCTGCGGGTCATAGATTCCGCCGTACACGCAACGGCCCATGTGTTCCGCGAAGCCCCCGAACAGCCGGGGGTCCACGGTGGCGACGGTGAAGTCGGGGTCAACGACGATCCGTGCTTCCAGCATGTGCATGTTCTCCCTGCCGGTTCAAGTGCGCGTATGGCGGGTCTGCTCAGCGAGCGGAGAGAGCGGCGAACAGCGCAACACCCAACACCCCCAGCACCCCGATGACCACCAGCACCAGCACCAGGAACAGGATCCCCTCTTGACCTCCGCTTCCCCGGGCCAGGACGGTGCTTCTGTCCTCATGCGGTGATTCGAACACCGACAGGTCCGAGCGATCGAAGGTGGGTATCGAGGAGGAACCCTCCTGCTGCTGTTGCTCCTGGACCTGATCCCTGACGGTGGTGGCCTCTTCGATTTCAAAGGTGTGGCCGTCTCCGAGGCGTTCGAGCACTTCGACCAGGTCCTTGTCTTCCTCGGTAGCAGTGTAGGTGTCGTGGAACCCGCTGGCGGTGACCGCCTTGCCTTTGCGCAGGTTGTCCAGGTCGTAGCAGAGCGTGTCGTAGTCCTGGTAGCGCTCGTCGGGCAACTTCGCCATCATCTTGCAGATCAGGTCGCTGACGGCTCCGGGCAGATCGCGCCGCTTCTCCACCGGTGGGACGACCGGCTCGGTCAGATGCTTGCTGACCACGACCATGGGGTTCTCGCCCAGGTATGGCGGGCCCCCGGTGACCAGGTGGTAGAAGGTCGCCCCGAGCGAGTAGATGTCCGCCCGGAGGTCCAGCTTGCTGGGGGAGCGTATCTGCTCCGGGCTCATGTAGTTGGGCGTGCCGACGGTGTGCAGCTCCTGGGTCAGCTCTGGGACGCCCTTGACGGTGAACTTGGCCAGCCCCAGGTCGGTCACGCGCACTCGCCCGCTGCTGTCAATCATGATGTTGCTGGGCTTGACGTCGCGGTGGATGATGTCGAGTTCGGTGGCGTAGGAGAGGCCCTCGGCGGCCTGAAGCACAATCTCGGCCGCCTCGCGCCAGGGCAGCCCTTCTTTCATGTCCCGGAGCATCTCCATGCAGTTACGCCCGTCCACGTAGTCCATCACCATGTAGTGGTAGCCGTCCTCGATACCGCAGTCTATGACGCGCACGATGTTGGGGTGGTCGAGCCGCGCGGCGGTGCGGGCCTCCCGCAGGAAACGCTCGGCATACTCCGGCCGGCCTTCCGAGAGGCGCTTGCGGAGGACCTTCACGGCCACGGGCATACCCAGTCCCTCGTGCTTGGCCAGGAACACAAGCGCTGTGGCGCCCTCCCCCAGCCTCTTCTCCACCAGGCACTTGCCGAACTTGGTGGGTATCTTGCCCGCCATTCGCTCCTCCGCAGAAGCCGGCTCCATTATAAGCCACCATCCGGCAGTGAGACAAGCATGGCGGAGCCCCGTTGACGGGGCGCTCCGCTTGCGGTAGCCTCGCTGTGTGCACGGTTCCGGTCAGGCCGGCCGTTTCACTCCCCGGGGAATGGAGGCGGATGGTGAGGAAAGCATTGTGGTTCGGTGTCGCTCTCTGTGCGCTGTTGGCGGGGCCTTCGGGGGCCGCTGAGGCTCCTCTGGAACTGCCGGAACCTGTGATCGCCATAATCGAAGTGGACGACGCGACCGCGTTCGGCTCGGCCCTCCAAGCGACGCTCGGGCAGATCCAACCCCAGATGGTGGTTCCG
>CAYFVS010000049.1:0-3586 GCA_964346565.1 uncultured candidatus Brocadiaceae bacterium
CCTTTGACCCGCTCTACCTCGATGCCCCTGTCGGCCAGGTCCTCGCCGAGAGCCCGGTACCGTGCACGGATACGATCCTCGCCTGGTGTCGGCATTTCCCTCCCTCCTGCGGCGCCGGTGGAGCTGACAGTGTACACCATAGTTGTGGGGGCGCAAGCGGACCGGCGCGCCGTTTGCGCCCCAACGCGGGCGGGGATATCATACACGGGCTGTCGTCGGGCATTGCCGGAGGGCATCATGGCGAAGGACAACCATCTGCGGCCGCAGGACGTCTTGCAGGGCTACTGGCTGGGGGACAAGCTCGGCGTCGGCGCGCGCACGGTCATCTACGAGGTCAAGCGCAGGGACGATGGTCGCATCTTCGCCGCCAAGGTCGTCATTGTGCGCAACGAGGACGATAAACGCGTCCTTCGGCACCTGGAGAACGAGTACGAGGTCCTGACCGACATCCAGCAGCAGCGCACCAGCGGGGTGCATATCGCGGTGCGGGCGCTGGAGTTCGAGAGGATCCGCAAGTGGTTCAGGACGCGCGCGGCGTATCTGATCATGGAACGGCTGGAGGGGCGCCCCCTGTCCGACGAGAGGGACTACACCCTGGACCAGGTGCTGACCATCTTCCGGCAGGTCTGCCTGGGCATCGAGAACACCCACAAAGCCGGCTACGTCCACGCCGACCTGAAGCCGCAGAACATCCTGGTTGGCGAACACCTGGACGTGAAGCTCATTGACTTCGGCTTCGCGGCGCGCATCGGCAGTGAGTTGTCCTCCTACAAGGGTACCTTCGGTTACCTGGCCCCGGAGCAGGCGGGCGGGAGGGTGACCGAGAGGACGGACGTGTTCAACCTCGGGGCGGCCCTCTACTGGGCGCTGACCGGTCAGAACCTGCCCTCCATCATGCCCGGCAAGCACGAGGAGATCGGCTTCGTGCCCGACGAGGGCGTGCCCATCACGCCGCCGACGCGGCTGAATCCCGAAGTGCCGCGCGAGCTGTCGGACGTGATCCTGCGCTGCTGCGAATACGAACCGGCCAGGCGGCCGACCGCCACCGAGCTGAAGCGTTACCTCCACGGTCTTCAACTGCGTATGGAGTATGGGGCGGTCTGAGCCACCCCACATTGACCGGCTGTGGCTCTCTTCACCATGGGGGCATGGAGAACGACGACGGCAGCACTGACCACAGCGACGCGACGTTCACCGGCCGTTGCAGGCTTGCCCGCCTGCGGTGGGAGCACGAGGACAAGACGGCACGTCAGTGATGAACGATGAGCGATGAGACAGACCAGCCGGGTGCGCCGGACGGCACTCCAGAACCCGCAATTCGGACACCAGAGTCCAGACCTCCCCGTCGGCGGCTCTGGCGGCGCCTGCTGAAGTGGGGCGTCCTCGGCGGACTGGCCGGGCTCCTGGTCCTGTTCCTGCTGGTTCTGGCCCTCCCGATGATCACCAACACGGGCATCGTGCGCGGACGGGTCGCCGCTGCCCTGTCCGCGTTCCTCAACGACGCCGAGGTCGGACTGCGCACCCTCCGAGTGGCCCCCGCAGGCAGGCGACTGCTGCTGCTGGAGGGGTTGAGCATCGCCCCGGCGGGCGAGCCGGACAGCCCGGTCGTGCGCGTGGGAACGGTCCGGTGCGCCTGGTCGCGCTCGGCCCTGCTCGGGGGGCGCATCCTGCTGCCGTCCCTGTCGGCAGAGGACATCCGGGTGGACCTCCGCCGGCGGGACGGCGCGTGGAACGTGCAGGACATCATGCCCGTCAGCGAGGAGCCTCTGCGGCTGGAGAAGCTGGTGCTGCCCTTGCCTGTGGACGCCGAGTCCATCCGGATCCGGGACGTCGCCCTCTCGGTCAGCGACGGAGAGAAGCTGAGGGCGGAGTTGTCCGGCATCTCGGTGGACGGCAGCGCCGCCCTGCGCGGGAACCTGGTGGGGCGGGGGACGTTCGACATGACCATCGCCGAGGCCGCCGCCCGGTTCGCGACCGTCCGGGCGGAGGCGGGCCAGCCTGTGCGTGCGTTGCTGGGTTTCTGGCGCGAAGGCGAGCCCGCCCTCTGCACGGCCGGCGCCTGGATGGAGGGCGGCGTGCTGAGCGCGGACGGCCTGGGGCAGGTGGGACCGTTGAGCGGCTCGGCGGGGATCGGCGTCGAGGTGAACCTGAAGGAGCTCGCCGTCCCCCGCGCCGACGGTTGGGCGGCGCTGCCCGGTGTCATGGCGGATCGGTTCGGCTTCTCGATGGCCGGCGGGCCGGAGTACCGCGTGAAGGCGGAGAACCGTTTCTGGCTCGATCCTGCCGCGCTGCTCGCAGCCGTCCGGTCGGACCGCTTGCCGGCTGTCGAGTTGACGGGCGCAGTGGCCGCGGAGTCGGCCCTTGGCGGCAGCATCCTGCCCGTGCGGCCCGAGGTGGCCCTGCATTTCGCGCAGACACTGGCCGGATGGGGCCTCGGCGCGGTGTTCGAGCTGGAAGAGCGGGGCATCGGAGCCGACCTGCGGGGCGCCGATTTCCTGGCGCGCCAGTGGGGTGGGGCGCACGTCGGCGAGACGCTCTTCGGGATGACGGCCCTGGGCGGCGGCGGCCGGCTGGCGCGGGCCGGGCTCGGCTTTGGCGGCGCGGCGGGCTCCGTCGCGGACGCGCGGGGCACCCTCTCGCTGGAGGCCGCCCTGCCGGTGGCTGACGTGCTGAGAATGTCGGCGGACCTCTCGGCTGGACGGCTGGGCGCACAGGCGCCGGCCCTCGGGGCGGTGGAGATGCCCGCGTGGGCAGGCTTGCGCCTGGAGGCCCGGGAACCGTCCCGACCTCGTCGCGCGCGCCTGCGCCTGGCGGAGCTGGCTGGCGGGCTCGGGGCGCTGATCCCCGCGTTCCGCATGGAGGTCGCGGCCGACCTCGGATCGTGGGAGGTCGCAGCGGACGGGTCCGGCGCGCTGGACGTGGCGGAGGCGCTGGGCCTGCTGCCTGACGCCGCAGAGACCTCCGGGCGGGCCACGGGCGCTGTAGGCAGGCGGCTGGAGCTGGCCGGCCGGCTGACCGAAGGACTGGCGCTGGAGATCGCGGGCAGGGCCGACCTGCCGGCCGCCGAGTTCGCCACCGCAGGCGCTCAGGCATCTGTCCGGGGGCTCGATGCCTCCGGGGACCTGTCCGCCCGCGTGGACGCCGCCTTCCTGCCGTATGCCGTGGCTTCACGCGCGCAGATGGGCCTGGCGAAGCTGAACGCTCGCCTGGCGGACGACGCAGGCGGCCGTGCCGTCTCGGTCGCGGTGGAGGGCCTGGACGTAGCGATGGACGCGCGGCTGCCCGGGGGGCGGGGAGCGGAACTGGCGGCCGGGCTCACGGCGTCGGCCCGCGGACTCGGCGCGGCGCTCGAAACCGCCGAGCGGGGGAGCAAAGCCCTGGGACCGCTGGCGATGGACGCCCACGCCCGCCTGGCGGGCACGCCGCTGGTCGGCGACCTGACGCTGAGTAACGTGCGGCTGACAATCACCGACGTGCTGACGGTCCGGGCGCCGCGACTCGCCCTCCGCGGGCTGGGGGCGGACGGGCTGGAGGGCGGATTCTCACTCGAAGTGCCCGAGCTTGCCGACCTGCCGGCGACTCTCGC
>CAYFVS010000050.1:0-6806 GCA_964346565.1 uncultured candidatus Brocadiaceae bacterium
ATGAATTCTGAAGTCTCAACTAAAGGCCCCGCGTCGCCAGTCGGGTCAGGGCCTTGTGCACTAACGTACCTCGGAGTTCGTGTCGCTGCGCGAGGCCGGAGTCCGCTGTCAGCGTCTCACTTCATCCCACTCCCTTGGCGAGGACGCCCACCACGCAATCGCGCACCCATCTCTGTTCCGGCCGACTCACACCGTGGGCGAAGTGTATTGTGTCGTTCTGCCCGATTATCTCCACTCCAGTTCGCCTTAGCGGGCCGTGTCGCCGATGAGGCAGGACGGCGTTCACCTGCTCCGCCGGAATCCGCGTGAGCCAGCCTGCACCTGCCACGGGGAGCCGCCAGAGGCTACAGACCTCCCGCTCCGTGAGCTGCAGCTCGTGCCGCACGCCACGCGCGAGCACCGAAGCACCGGCGCCCGCCACGACGAGCGCCAGCCCGAGGCCGAGCAGCAGACTCCACCCGTCCCCAGGCAACGCTACGACGTGCAGCACCAACGCCGCGAGCCCTGACCCAAGTAGCGCGGCCGGGATGGCCTTCCCTATCAAGCCCGGCGCCACACCAGGGCGCGTGCGGATGACGAGCCGCTCGCTGCAGACCTGCACCACCAGGTTCTTGCCTGGGGGCGGGATCAAGGACTCGAGCTCAATGCTCAGCGTCCCGGCGGCGGCACGCTCTGGGACAGACCGGGTCAGGTCTTCAGGCGCACGTACCTCTATTCCTTCGGAGGTCTCCAGCAGGGCCTGCAGACCGAACAGCTCCGCATAGTGTTGATGCTTGCGCCGGAACCGTGCTCTCTGGATGGAGCAGTACAGCAGCACGGTCCTTGTTCTTCGCAGTTGGTGCTTCAACAGAAGGCGGTATAAGGTATACCCCTCTCGCCTGGGTGTGCCCGGAACCCGCTGCTCCCTGGCCAGCACGCCATCGTATGCCGACAGCGGCTCTGCCCACGCGCGCCATCCGAAGAGGCCGCGTTTCCTGCAGCTCACTTCGGTCGGCGTGAAATCCCATACTTGGCGTTTTCGTTGAACAGCTACCGCGGCCACAATCCCCATCCCGGTGCTAACCGTGGAGATGATCACGTGACGGAACGGCATCTGTTGGCGCAAGAGGCCCACGAGCACCAGCTCCAGCAGGACGTACAGCAGAACGCCCGCGATTACACCCAGCCATAACAGGACGACCCAGGACCGGTGAGCTTCCTTCTCCACGTGCACCGGCAGTTCCTCCGCGTCGGGCGCGAGGTCCACTTCCAACATATCTCGCTGCCAGTCCCAGTCCGTGAACATCGTGCCCTCGTGCCTCAGCCTTGAAGCCTCGCCGGCCCAACATGCCACCACTTCGCCTGTATCCCGCCGTGGCGTCGCCGGGTTCCCAAGCGGATCGCCGGGCCTCGCCATCTGAGCGAAGCCATTCTAAAGCCACGTGCCGCATCATGGAAATGCGCTGCTACAGACCTCGCGTTCCGTGTGAAGCAGACTGCCCCGCCCATCGGCGAGACCCATGAAATGGGTGAAGCCAGTCCGCAGTGATCGCTGGGAGCAGCATCAGTTGCCCCCGGACCTTCGCATCCGTATGTACCCGTGTTATCCGTGTTTCGACACCCATGGACGGCAAGGAACCGCAGCCGCCAGCGTCCCGCATCGGGGGGACTATGGCGCCCTGCGAAGGCGGGGTGTACGCAGATGTGCGCAGATAAGGCCAACAAGGGCATCGCTGCAGCCCTCTGGTTGATCTGTGCAGATCTGTGGGAACCTGTGGCCCATGCCGTTCGGTGGCGCGGTTTACCGGTTTGCGGGGGCGCGAGTATAATGCCACGTCCGGGGCACTGCGGGGCAGATACCATCGGCGGAGGGAAACGGCTTGGGCACGGAAGAGGCGGAGACCGGCATGAAGGTGATGCCGCTGGGGCAGCATCTGGAGGAGCTGCGCCGGCGCATCATCGTCTGCATCGTCGCCTTCGCCGCCGTCTTCCTGGCCTGCTGGGTGGTGCGCGACCGGCTGATGGCGCTGCTGGTCTGGCCGCACGTGCGGGTGATGCGCTCGTTCGAGCTGGACCCGGCGCTGAAGTTCCAGAGCTACATGGAGCCGATCCTGGCGCAGCTCAAGGCGTGCGCCATCGCGGCGGTGGCGCTGGCCGCGCCGGTGATTATCTACGAGATATGGGCTTTCGTGGCGCCGGGGCTGTTCGCCCACGAGCGGCGCAAGGCCGTCTGGCTGGGCGCGGCGTGCGTGGCGTGCTTCTTCGCGGGCATTGCGTTCGGCTACTTCCTGTTCATCCCGGTGGCGCTGCGCTACCTGCTGCTGCTGAGCGGGCCGACGACCGAGCCGGTGCTGATGGTGGGGGCTTACCTGACGACGTTCTTCCTGCTGACCCTCGCGCTGGGAGTGGCGTTCCAGACGCCGGTGGTGATCTACTTCCTGCTGCGCTGGGGGGTAGTGACGGTGGAGGGGCTGGGGCGGGCGCGCAAGGGGGTGATCCTGGGGGCGTTCATCGTGGGGGCGTTCCTGACGCCGCCCGACCCGATGACGCAGATCATGATGGCGGTGACGCTGATAGTGCTCTACGACCTGGGGGCGCTGGTGGCGGCGCCGAGCCGGGCGACGCTGTGGGCCTTCGCGCGGTTCACGGGGGCCGTGGTGCTGGTGGCGGCGATCTTCATCGCATGGTATGGCTTCCGGCCCGTGGCGCACGTGACGGCCCGGCGGGGCACGGTGCAGGTGGGCGAGCGACGGGTTGAGACGGGCAGGAGGGTGGGCCTCCGGCGGGGGGCGATATGCCGCGCGCCGGCCGAGTCGCTGGCGGAGTTCTCGCTCGGCACGGGGCAGATGTCGCTCCACCTGACCGGGGAGGGGCAGGTGCTGGTGCAGGGGGCGGCCAGCGTGACGCTCCAGAAGGGGGAGGCGCTGGCGGAGAACCCGACCGGGGGGGCGACGCTGACCGTCCACGCCGGCCCGGCGACGGTCACGGTGCAGGCGGCGCGGGCGGAGCTGTCCGTGCCGGGCGCGGACGTAGTGGTGCTGACGGTTTTCGAGGGCACGGTGGAGGCGAAGGTTGGCGGCAGCACGCGGCGGGTCTCGGCGGGCGAGACGCTGACGCTGCGCCGCGGCGGGCGGCCGACCGACACCTCTGAGGCCGCCGCCCGCTGGCAGCGACGGCTTAAGCAGACCGCCGACGAACCGCGACCGTGAGCGTGCGGCAAGCGCAGATGAACGCGGATGTACGACAAAGAGGAAGAGCTTCATCTGCGTTCATCCGCGGTTTCCTGCTTCTTGCATGGTAGGCGTGCGGCTTGTGCGACTCACCCGGCGTTCTGTTTGATGAAATCGCGCACCGCGGCCTCGTCGTCGGGCAGGACTGTGCAGCGTTCGGGCAGGTCCATCAGGGCGTCTATTGCCGGGTGGTGCGCCACGTCTTCGCCCACCGCCCGCTCGACGGCGTCGGGGAACTTCGCCGGGTGCGCTGTCGCTACGCACAGGGTCGGCGCGTCGCCGGGGTCGCGCTTCTCCGCCACGGCCACGCCCACCGCCGTGTGGGGGTCGAGGAGGTAGTCGTGCTCGTCGTAGTAGCGCCGGATGGTCTCCAGGCATCGCTCGACGCCGCAGGCGCCCGCGACGAAGTCCGGATCCACCCCGTGCTCGCCGGTCGGCATCTGGAAGCGGTCCTCGGTGCGGAACGTTTCCATCAGCTCGCAGACGCGCTCGTGGTCGCGGCCGACCAGGTAGTAGAGGTAGCGCTCGAAGTTGCTCGGCGCCTGGATGTCCATCGCGGGGGACAGGGTCCTGGTCACCGCGCCGCGCACGTAGCGGCCGGTGTTGAGGAACCGGGCCAGGATGTCGTTCTCGTTGGTGGCCAGGATGAGTCGCGCGATCGGCGCGCCCATCTTCATTGCATACCACCCGGCCAGCACGTTGCCGAAGTTGCCCGTGGGCACGCAGACGCTCACCCGCTCGGCGCCGGTCGCCCGCTGCACGTCGAAGCAGCCCTTGAAGTAGTATACGATCTGTGCCATCACGCGCGCCCAGTTGATGCTGTTGACGGCGCCGAGGGCGTAGGCGTCCTTGAACTGAAGGTCGGAGGAGATGGACTTGACGATGCGCTGGCAGTCGTCGAAGCTGCCCTCGATGGCCAGGTTGTGGACGTTCTCGTCCAGGACGGTGGTCATCTGGCGGCGCTGCACCTCGCTGACGGCCCCGTGGGGGTGGAGGATGAAGATGTGGATGCGCTCCCGCCCGCGGCAGCCGTGGATGGCCGCGCTGCCGGTGTCCCCGCTGGTGGCGCCCAGTATGTTCAGCCGCCCGCCGGTGCGCGACAGAAAGTACTCGAACAGGTTGCCCAGGAACTGGAGCGCCACGTCCTTGAAGGCCAGCGTGGCCCCGTGCCACAACTCCAGCACGTGGTATGGGCCGACGCGGACGGTCGGCGCCACCGGGCCGCCGTATGCCTCCCCGTAGGTTCGCCGGGCCAGCTCCTGCAGGTCCTCGCGGGGCATGTCGGTGGCGAACAGGCCCATCACCTCGGCCGCCAGCTCGGTGTAGGGCAGGTCGCGCCACCCGTCCAGCTCCGGGCCAGCGTCCGGGATGGCCTCGGGGATGATTAGCCCCCCGTCGTCGGCCAGGCCCATCAGGACGGCGTCCTGGAACTGGAGCGGCTCGACTCCGCCGCGGGTGGAGATGTATCTCATGCCTGTGGCCTCCGGACGCTGAGCCGTGGCGGGCTCAGGCAGCCCGCCGGCACCAGATTATACGCGTCCTGCCACTGGTCGTCACCCGTGACGAACGTGTGCGGACCGACGAAGTCCGGCCGGGCCTCGGCGTGGTGCAGGGGGCCGAAAGCATTGCGGCGGTGGCTGACCACCTCGACCGCGAGTTCCGCCTCCTCGCCGGGACGGACCAGGTCGGTGATCTCGACCTCGTGCGGCTGCCAACCGATGACGCCGGCGCTGTGGCCGTCCACCAGCACGCGCACGCAGGCACCGCCGAACTCGGGGACCTCCACGAACAGGCGCTCGCCGTCGGATAGCTCGGGGTGGATGCGCGTGCGGTAGGCCGCCGAGCCGCTGTAGAAGGGCAGGCCCTGCCCGGTCCAGTCCCCGAGGCCGACCTGCGGCTCATCGCCAATCAGCCGGACGGCGGCGCCGTCCACGGCCACGCTGAACGCGCCCAGCAGGAAGCACGCCTCCAGCTCACAGTCAGCGTCCATCTCCCCGGCGAGCGTCAGCTCGTTCTCCCCCTCCACCAGCGCTGCTGCGTCCAAAGGCAGCACGCGGAGGCACGGGTCAACCCACCAGCCGCAGTCCTTGTCGGTGGGGGTGGGATTGCCGTTCAGCGCGATGTCGAACCGCTGCGGGTTCTCGATGGCCAGGGAGACGGGGCCCGTGGGCAGGGCCTCTACCTGGATGCGATAGCGCAGGGCCAGCGGCGCGCTGGGGCCGACGGCGTCCCGCTCGCGCGCCCAGGGCTGCACCATCTGGCCGGCCCGGCGGGGCAGGCCGATCTCGTCGCGGATCTCGGCGTCGGCCTTCAGTATCTCCAGCGGCCCCGCCCAGTCGCCGTCACCCAGCCTGTACTCGGGCATGTCGAGCACCAGCACGTTATGGTCGGTCAACTCGGCCGACCAGTCGCTCTCGGCCAGGTCCTCGGTCCGGACCTCGGTCAGCGCCGGGAGCGGCGGCAGTTCCTCCGCCTCGGGCGTTATGACGAACAGCCGGCTGCCGGTGGGCGGCAGCTCGCTGTTGAAGCGCACCTGGCCGCCGGCCTGCTCGGAGGACATCGCCCACCGCTTCCCGGTCTCCGGATCCCAGAGCTGGACCTGGCCGTGTCCACGGACACTGACGGTCAGCTCTCCGCTGGGATTCTGCCGGTCGCGGTGGCAGATGAACAGGCGCAGCTCAACTCCGTCGCGGTGCAGCCGATAGAAGGCGCGCGGGTACTCCGCGCCGTCGGCGCTCCGGATGCTCACCTGCCGGGTCGCCTCAACGGCCTCGGCCACCGCTTCCCTCTCCAGCGGCGCTATCGCGCAACCGGCCGCCAGCTCCGACGCGGCCCCGGACGGCTCGGCGTCCACGTGGCCCGGCACGGGCTCACAGAAGACGACCGTCCCGCCGGCGTCGGCGAACTTGCTCAGCAGCTCCAGCGTGGAAGAGCGAACGGTGGCCGCCGGCGGCACCAGGACCACCCGGTAGTCCGCCTGCCCGACGCGGAGAACCGACTCCTCGCCGACTTCGACGGAGCCCAGCCGCCCCAGCATCTCCTCGTCCCCGTAATCGAAGTCCAGGTGCTCGGCCAGCAGCCAGTCGGTCAGGTCCTGGAAGGCGTCCTCGACGCGAGTGATCTCCCCATCCTCGCCCCAGCCGAGCGCCGCCCGCGCCCACACGCTCTCCACGGGGTGGATCACCAGCAGGTCGCGCACCGGCTCCCCCCGGCTGAAAACGGCGTTGATGCGGGCATAGTAGTCCTCCACCGCGCTGTAATGCTCCCACCACGGGGACTGGAAGCTGATGCTGGCGGGATAGTCGCGCTTGGCCTGGCCGCTCATTGTGTACCAGGACAGGTGCTGGCAGCGCAGGTTCACTCCCAGGGCGGCCTGCCAGTCGCCGACCGCCTTGTGGCCCTCGAACGGCCAGTCCCAGCCCGTGCAGCCGTAGAGCTCGGACAGCATCCAGCGGTGGCCCGTCTGGCGGCGCACGCTGTCACACTGCCTGGCCGTGGTGTACTCGTCCCAGTGCTCGGTGAGCTGGTCAATGCCGGGCGCCTGCATGAACTCGTAGAACCGCATGGCGCAGCCGCCGACCCCGGACTGGGAACGCA
>CAYFVS010000051.1:0-4189 GCA_964346565.1 uncultured candidatus Brocadiaceae bacterium
GCAGCCGTCCGGCAGGTTCGTGATAGGCCTCTCGTTCATCACGTTGCCGTTGAACGGGAAAGGCCGGTTGGTGACCACGCCCTCGATGATGCCGCTGGCGTACTCCCGCGAGCGTTTCAGCTCGGGCACTGGCGTTTGGTCCTGTTCGGCCACGCCGGTGTCCTCCGTCCAGCCCCGGCTGGCCGGCGCCTCGGAGCGTACGTCGCGGGTCCTCAGCCCGTAGCGATTCCTCAGCTCGGGGGTGCGGCGGAAGTAGGGCAGGTACTCGGAGTTGTGCGGCGTGCTCTCCGTGACGAAGTAGCCGAAGTGCTCCAGCATGGCGCAGCGGACGGACTCCTTCTCGCGCACCTCCGGCCGGCGGGCCGCCTCGCGGATGCGCGGGTAGGCGTCCCGGCCCCCGTGGCAGAACCGCAGGAACCAGCTCTGATGGTTGATGCCGGCCACCAGGTAGCTGACCTCCTCGAACGGCGCGCCGATCCACCCGGCGAGCTGCATGGCCGTTCCCTGCACGCTGTGGCACAGACCCACGTTGCGCACGGAGGTGGCCGCCGAGTGCATCCAGGTCAGCATCGCCATAGGGTTGGTGTAGTTGATCAGCAGCGCGTCCGGGCATAGGCGCTCGACGTCGCGGCAGAACTCCAGGTGCGTCGGCGCCGTGCGCAGGAAGCGGAACACGCCGCCCGGGCCGACCGTGTCCGCCACCGACTGCTCGACGCCGTGGGCGCGCGGGATGTTCACCTCGGAGGCGTACGGCTCGCCCCAGTAAGCCCCGCCCCCGATGCTGACCGAGGTGATGACGAACTCGGCACCGGGCAGCAGCTCCTGCCGGTCGGTGCCGCTGACGACCTCGGCCGGCAGGTCGTGCCCCTCGATGGCGCGGCGCACGTAGTCGGTAACCCCTGCCAGGCGCTCTTCGTTGATGTCGCACAGGGCGATGGTGGCGTCCTGCAGTGGTTCCCGCGAGAGGATGTCAATCGAGAGCCGGCTGCCGAACCCGCTGCCCGCGCCGATGATCACTATCCTGGCCATCCTCCCGCTCCCGTTGTCCCTCCGGCCCGTCCCTTGGAAGCGGAGGAGCCTACCCGCCGAGGCAGGCAATGTCAAACCTCGCCTCTTGCCCTCGCTCCTCCTGTCGGTTAGTTTGCCTTCGGTACACAGGGTAAGACATGGGGGACGAACCATGACAGGCATCGGTTCCGAGCGGGGGGAGTACCTGGTAGGGATCACCGACTACATCCAGCCCCCGCCGCACATCGAGAAGGAGGCATTCCCGGAGGCCGAGCTCCAGTTCCTACCGGACTGGCACGCGGGCCCGGAGGCCGCGGACCACTGGCGACGGGTGGGGGCGCTGTTAGTCTGGCACTGGCCGGTGGATCAGCAGACGGTTCAGCTCCTGGACTCCTGCCGTATGGTCGTGCGCTACGGCGTGGGCTTCGACACGATTGACCGGGAAGCGCTCGCAGCGCGGGACATCCCGCTGTGCAACACGCCCGACTACGGCACCGAGGAAGTCGCGGACACGACCTGCGCGCTGATCCTGGGCCTCCAACGGAAGGTCGCGGCATACGATCGGGCCGCCCGCGGGTTCGTGGACTCCTGGCAGGACAACCTGCTCACACCCCTGGCTCGCACGTCCGAACGCACCCTCGGAGTCATCGGCGTGGGCCGGATCGGCACCGCCGTCATCAACCGCATCAGGCCGTTCGGCTACCGCATCCTGGGCTACGATCCCTACAAGCCCGCCGGGCACGAGAAGGCCGTCGGCTACGAGCGTGTGGCCGAACTTGAGAAACTCCTGGGCGCGTGTGACATCGTCACGATACATTGCCCCCTGACGGCGGAGACGCGAGGGATGGTGGACGCGGAGTTCCTGGATCAGATGCGCGAGGGGGCTTCGCTGGTTAACACGGCCCGGGGGGCGGTACTGGCCGATCTCGACTGCCTGGAGGGGGCGCTGCGCAGCGGGCACCTGGCCTCGGTGGGGCTCGACGTGCTGCCCTCCGAGCCGCCGGGCGACCACGCGCTGATCGAGGCGTGGCGACAGGACGCGGCGTGGCTCCGCGGGCGGCTCATCATCACCCCGCACACCGCCTGGTATTCCGCCCGGGCATGGTATGAGATGCGTTATAAGGCGGCCGAGACCGCGCGCATGTTCCTGGTGCAGGGCCGGCTGCGCAGCCATGTGCCGCCTGAGAGTGCCGGCGGCCTGGAGAGCCTGTGGCGGAGGGGCTGACCCGCAAGGCGTGCACAGATGGGAAGTGGTGCGGACGGAGGGATTCGAACCCTCATGGACGTTTTCGGTCCACCAGGCCCTCAACCTGGCGCGTCTGCCAATTCCGCCACGCCCGCACCGGCGGGCCAAAGACCATTGTCGAATGGGGCTCGCCGTCTGTCAAGCTGCCGGGGCCATACGTCATCCCGCCCGTTGCGCGATCCGCCGGCCTCGCCTACGATGCGCGCCGACGCCAGCGGGGAGGCGAGGCGATGAGCGAGGAGGGCGTGGTCACCAGGATCGGGGCGAGCACGTTTCATCAACAGCAGCAATCCGCGGCGAGGAGGCCCCTGTGACGTACCGCAATCCTGTGATTCCGGGCTTCCATCCCGATCCCAGCGTCTGCCGCGTGGGGAGGGACTACTACCTGGCCACCAGCTCGTTCGAGTACTTCCCCGGCGTGCCGCTGTTCCACAGCCGGGACCTGGTCAATTGGCGGCAGATGGGCCACTGCCTGACCCGGCCGGAGCAGTTGCCCCTGGAGGGCGTGGCGAGTTCGTGCGGCGTGTTCGCCCCCACGTTGCGCCATTACCACGGGCGCTTCTACATGGTGACCACCATCGTCGGCGGGGCGGGACATCTCTACGTGCACGCCGACCATCCGGGGGGCGAATGGTCCGATCCCGTCTGGGTTGAGGGCGACGGGTTCGACCCGGACCTGTTCTGGGACGAGGAAGGCACCTGCTACTTCACCCGGCGAGTCGGCGGCGAGGGCATCTGGCAGTGGAAGATGAACATCGAAACGGGCGGGCTGCTGGACGACGGGCGCCAGATCTGGCCCGGCATGGAGGACATCTACGCCGAGGGGCCGCACGTTTACTTCATCAACGGCTCCTACTACCTGATGGTCGCCGAGGGCGGCACACACCGGGGCCACATGGTGGTGGTCGCCCGTGCCGACCGGCCCGAGGGCCCCTACGAGCCATGCCCGCACAACCCCGTCCTGAGCCACCGTGGCCGCGTCCACCTGCCGATCCAGGCGACCGGCCACGCAGACCTCGTGCAGGCGCACGACGGCTCGTGGTGGCTCGTGTTCCTCGGCATCCGCCAGGTCGGTTGGGGGTATCATCACCTGGGGCGCGAGACCTTCCTGGCCCCGGTGACCTGGGACGCTCACGGCTGGCCGGTGGTCAACGGCGGCGAACCGGCGGCACTCGAGATGGAAGCCGACCATCTGCCGCCGGACCCCTGGCCCGAGCCGCCCGTGCGGGACGAGTTCGACGGCATCGAGCTGTGCCCATGCTGGAACTTCCGCCGCGGGCCGCACGCCGGCGACTGGTCGCTCCAGGAACGGCCGGGCCACCTGCGGCTGTGGGGCACCGAGGTCATGCTGGACGAGGAGGACATGCGCTCGCCAACCTTCGTCGGCCGGCGGCAGCAGCACTTCGCTTGCCGCGCCGAGGCGCTGCTCGATTTCCAACCCGAGCGCGACGGCGAGGAGGCCGGCCTGACGGCGTTCATGAACGAGGCGCACCACTACGAGATGGCCGTCGCGCTCCGCGACGGCCAGCGGCGCGTGGCGGTGCGCCGGCGAGTGGGCGACCTGCACGCCGTCGTCGCCGAGGAGGCGATGACCGACGGGCCGCTGCGCCTGCGCATCACCGCCGAACCGGAGCTCTACCGCTTCGGCTGCGCGGCCGGCGCCGGGCCGTTGCGCGAGCTGGCCACGGGGCGCACGCGCTACCTGTCCAGCGAGGTGGCGGGCGGGTTCACGGGGGTCTACTTCGGCCTCTACGCAACGGGCAACGGGCGCCCTTGCGACACGCCGGCGGACTTCGCGTGGTTCGACTACGAGCCCGAGTCTGAGTAGCGTGCGCTACTCCCGAAGGGCTTCGGGCCTGGCCATGTTGGTGAAGCCGCGGCGGCGGAACTCCTCGTAGCAGTCGACAATCCACTGCCGGCCGTCTTCGCGCTCCG
>CAYFVS010000052.1:0-2323 GCA_964346565.1 uncultured candidatus Brocadiaceae bacterium
CCACGACGACAGGGACAACTTCGAGCGGCTGGACGACTTCAGCATGTGGTTCCGGGAGCGCATCACGGCAGAGCACGGCCTGGAGGCCGTCGGCCTCAACGTCTCCACCGGAAACTTCACCAAGCTGGACGACATCGCCGAGTGCTTCCCCAACACATGCGCCACGTTCAGACACCTGGGCATCCACGAGTACGACTGGATCATTGACCCGGCCAAGCGCCCCGCAGACCCCGACCGGCTGGGCTACTACTGGGACCGCTGGCCCTGGTGGTTGGAGGACATCGGGCGGGACGACGTGACGCTGTGGGTGACCGAGTGCGGCATGACCCAGGCCGTCCACGCGGGGCGGGAAGACCTCGGCTGGCGCTCCGGGGCCGACGGGATGACGGACGACGACTACATAGAGTGGTGCGCCTGGTATAACGGGCGGCTGGTGGGCGACAGCAGGGTGGGTGGCGGGGCGCTGTTCAACTTCGCGGGCCACGGCTGGGCGACGTTCGAGCACCTGGGATGGGCGCGGCTGGACGAGGTTCTGGCCCTGGACGCCCCGGAACCGGAAGGCGACGACGAAAATGGAGACAACGGAGGCAACGGAATGGCAATCAAAATCTACGACTTCGATCATGGGCCAGGAGATCCGGAAACGGCGGATTGGGACTGGCTGACGGAGACCTTCGGCGGCGTGGAGGTCAACGCCATTGAGGAGAAGGTCAGCCTGAGCGAGGGCGACGTGGTCTACAAGCTGGACTACCTGGATGCCAAATTAGGCGAGACCAGCCTCATCACCAACGTGCGCGATGAGGACGGCAACCCGGTCCAAGGCGCGACAGTGGTTTTCGGCTGGCCCGAAGCCGACCCGCACGGCCTGGCCGACAAGCCGTCCAACTGGACCGCCAACGGCGTGACTGGCCAGACCAACGCGGACGGCGACAACGGGCCGGGCATGGGCACCGGAGCCTACTACAATCCCGATGAGGGCGAGCGCGGCCCGCATTTCGTGTGGGTCTACGGTTCGGACCAGGTGGTCGGCTCGGACTATGTGGATGGCCTGGGGATGCTATCGGGCACCAACCACGCCCACCTGAACCTGGGCTATAAAGCCACGGTCGTCAGCGATGGCGACGGCGACGGGGACGGCAGCGAGCACGCCGAGCGCCTTCGGGAGATCGCCGACGAACTCTGCGACATCGCCGACGAGCTGGACAACGGGAGCGGCGTAGACCACATCACCGTCCATTGGAAGAGCGGCGTGGAGCAAGTCTTCAGACCTGTCCAGACCGCCACGCAGAAGGTGCGGGCGCTGCTGGCCAGGCTGGTCGGGAGATAGCCGCAACGCCGTCGGGGGCTGATGGCGACAGGGCGAACCGATGAGGCTCGTCACCCGCACCATCGAGCACGACAGCCGGGCCGATGTCTGGTACATCCGGCCTCTGGGCGACATCCACCTGGGCTCTGTCAACTGCGACGAGGCGCAGCTTGACCGCGACATCCGGTGGATTCTGGAAAAAGACGCCTGGTGGATCGGGATGGGCGACTACCTGGAGTGCATCACCAGGAAGGATCTGCGCTTCCGTCCCGAAGACGTGGCCGAGTGGTGCCGGGGCGAGGGCGACGTGGCCGAGGCGCAATTGCAGCGGTTCGTCAGCAAAATCGGCCCCATCAAGGACAAGTGCATCGGGCTTGTAAAGGGCAATCATGAAGATAAAATCTACGATAAATGGGACAATGACATTTACGGCAGGTTGCTCTATTACCTGAAAGTGCCCGAACAACGCATCCGCCTCGACACACGGGGTTTCATCCGCCTCAGGTTCCGCCGCCGGTCAGGTGCAGGGGCCAAGAAATTCAGCACGGTCACCGTACCGATCTTCGTGGAGCACGGCTACGGCGGCGGCAGGCTGGAGGGAGCGCCCGCCCTGGCCCTGGCGCGGCTGTCCAAGAACTACGACGCCCGCATCTACATGGAGGGCCATCGCCACCGCGAAATATCTTTCCCCGACGAGCGGGTGCGGATTTGCGGGAGCAAGTTGATAAGCGAAAAGATATTATTCGTCTGCTCCGGCACGTACTTGCTGTCGTGGAAAGAGGACACCGAGATATACGTCGAGCGCAAGCAGTTTCCGCCGAAGCCGACCGGGAGCCCGTTCATCACGCTGGTCCCCTGGGCCGAGAGGGACGACATCACGGTGACGATCTGATGAAGATCAAGCTGAAAGCCATCTACCACGACGAAGAAAGCGGCAAGCCCGAAATGGAAATAGACTTGCTGTCGAGAAACGAGCTTTCCATCCCGTTCCGCCTGTGGCTGCTGCCCCGCTACTGG
>CAYFVS010000053.1:0-3560 GCA_964346565.1 uncultured candidatus Brocadiaceae bacterium
CATCGATGGCATCCGCCATCTCCCGGGCGCGTTGTTCCATCCGGACCGGCGCGGCGGGCGCGGCCTCCGGCCGGGCGGCGGCTCCCCGCTGGGCGGGCAGGGCCTGCGTGATCTCGTCCACCCCGGGTTGGGCCACACCCTCTGCGCGCAGCTCTCCCCCAGCCGGCGCCGTGCCCGTGGGCTCCGGGAACAGGCCGTTTCCACGGGTCACGAACGTCAGCCCGACCACCAGCAGGAACATGGCTGCCACCGGCAGCGCGCGCGTCAGGACCAGGGACACGATTCGTCGCCGACCGCTGGCGGGCGCCCGCCCGCGGATCCGTGCCGTCACCCGCTCCGCGAAGCCCTCCGGCGCGCTGCGGGCGGGCAGCTCCCCCAGTGCCGCAACGGTGCGCTCCAGGGCCTCAAGCTCCGCCCGGCAGGCCGGGCACTGCGCCAGATGGGCCTTCAGCTCGCGCCTGGCGGCCTCCTCCAGCCGGCCGTCCAAATGCTCGCTCAACCGCTCCCTGTACCGTGTGCACTCGGCGTTCATGGCATCTCGCCGTACCGCTCCTCGAGAATATCCTTCAGTCGGCCGCGCGCCCGGTGGAGCCGGCTCTTGACCGTTCCGTCGGGCACACCGATGGCATCTGCCAGTTCCTCGTAGGTCAACCCCTGGATGTCCCGCATGACGATTATCTCCCGCAGGTCATCCTCCAGCTCCGCGATGGCGGCCCGGACCATGCGCACCTTCTCGCGCCGCATGGTCTGTGTCTGGGGCCCGTCGGCCTCTGCGGGGAGCTCCGGCCGGGGGCCCTCCTCCGGGTTCAGCTCCCGGTCCAGGCTCACCACGGCCCGCCGGCGCGTGCGACGCCAGAAACTGCGCACCGTGTTGAGCATAATCCCGTAGACCCAGGTCGTGAACCGCGCTTCCCCCCGGAAGCTCTCCAGCCCGTCGTAGGCCCGCAGGAACACCTCCTGTGCCAGGTCCTCGGCATCCTGCTCGTTGCTGACCAGGTGGAACACGGCGTTGTAGATGTAGTCCTGATGCCGCTGCACCAGGTCCCCGAACGCCGACACGTTTCCCCGGCGCGCCTGGCGCACCAGCTCGGCATCGCTCGGGGAGGCCTCGGCCATGGTCCTCTTATCCTGTTAGACGGTCTGCGGGCCTGTATGTTCGGTGCCGCCAGCCGGCACAGGACACTATACCGCAAGGGCCGGCCCAATCCAACCGGTCGCCCGCGTCACAGTGGGATGGTGCAGTAGCAGATCTCCGCTCCGGTGAACGGGATGGGGAAGATGATGACCCGAAGCGGGAGGGAGATGATGCCCAACGGGCCGGCCGCCGTGTCCAGCGCCAGGTTGACCACCGTCCAGGTGAACGCCTTCGGGGCGCTCAGCACCGGGTTCACCACGAAGCCGTCAACCAGCAGTGCGCCCGTCCAGAGGGGCAGGACAACGGGCGCGGCGAGCACCTTGCCGCAGGTGCTGTCGGGCCAGCAGGTCGCGCTCACTAGGTCGGACAGGTGGCGGTTGCCGGGTCGCACCAGCGCGCAGCCGGGCAGTGCCAGCAGGACCACAACCAGAACGGACAGCACGAGCACACGTCTCATCGTGACCTCCCGGAGTCTACTCTCGGCGCTAGCGTAGCGTCGGGGCCGGGGCGAACTCAAACGGCCGCTCCCTTGCGGGCAGAGCCGCCAGGGGCTATACACAGCTTCCCAAACGATTGTGCTTCGGATGAGAGGTACCCGATGGCGACCGACGATTGGCGTGACCCCGACCTGCCCGTCGAGCAGCGAGTGGTGGACCTGCTGTCCCGCATGACGCGCGAGGAGAAGGTGTCGCAGATGGTGAACGCCGCGCCGGGGATTGAGCGGCTCGGCGTCCCGCCCTACGACTGGTGGAACGAGTGCCTGCACGGGGTGGCGGCAGCCGGGAAGGCCACCGTCTTCCCCCAGTCCATTGGCATGGCGGCTTCGTTTGACCACGAGCTGATGGGCCGCGTCGCCACCGCCGTCTCCGACGAGGCGCGGGCCAAACACCACGCGGCCGTCAGGATCGGCAACCGCGCCCGCTTCTTCGGGCTGACCTTCTGGTCGCCCAACATCAACATCTTCCGCGATCCCCGCTTGGGGCGGGGCCAGGAGACCTACGGGGAGGACCCCTACCTGACTGCGCGCATGGGGGTTGCCTTCTGCCAGGGCCTCCAGGGGGACGACCCCCGCTGCTTGAAGGTGGTCGCCACGCCGAAGCACTTCGCCGTGCACAGCGGCCGCGAAGCCGACCGCCACCGCTTCGACGCCCGAGTCAGCCCGCGCGACCTGCGGGAGACCTACCTGCCCGCCTTCAAGGCGTGTGTGGAGGAGGGCGGCGCGCGGTCGGTCATGGGCGCCTACAACCGCACCAACGGCGAGCCGTGCTCCGCCAGCAAGACGCTGCTGCACGACATCCTGCGCGATGAGTGGGGCTTCCAGGGCTACGTGGTGAGCGACTGCGGCGCCATAGGCGACGTCCACGCCAACCACAAGGTCACCGACGGGCCGGCCGAGTCGGCCGCGCTGGCCGTGAAGAACGGCTGCGACCTGAACTGCGGCGAAACCTACAACTGGCTGCTGGAGGCGCTTGAGCGGGGGCTCATCGAGGAGGAGGCCGTGGACCGGTCGCTGCGCCGCCTGCTGCGGGCGCGGTTCCGGCTGGGCATGTTCGATCCGCCCGAACGCGTGCCCTACTCGAGCATCCCGGAGGACGTGGTGGACTGCCCCGAGCACCGCGAGCTGGCCCTCCAGATGGCCCGCGAGAGCATCGTGCTGCTGAAGAACGAGGGCGACCTGCTGCCCCTGCCGCGGGACCTGAAGCGCATCGCCGTCGTCGGGCCCTGTGCCGATACGTGGGACGCCCTGCGCGGCAACTACCACGGCCATCCGTCCCGCTACGTCACGCCGCTGATGGGCATCCTGGGCAAGGCCGGGCCGGGCACGGACGTGCAGCACATCCCGGCCTGCGGGCTGGTCGAGGAGCGGCAGCACGGGTGGAGCACGCCCGAGCAGCAGGCGGCCGGAGCGGACGTCATCGTTGCCGTCCTCGGGCTTACCTCCCGTCTGGAGGGCGAGGAGAACTCCGCCGACCTGTCCGAGGACAACGGCGACCGGGTGCACATCGGTCTGCCTGCCGTGCAGGAGGACCTGCTGCGGAAGCTGCACGCGACCGGCAAACCCGTGGTGCTGCTGCTGACCGGGGGCAGTCCGCTGGCCGTTCCCTGGGCGGCTGAGAACGTCCCGGCCATCCTGTTCGCCTGGTACGGGGGCCAGGCGGGCGGGCAGGCGGTGGCCGACGTGCTGTTCGGCGACTACAACCCCGCCGGGCGGCTGCCTGTGACCTTCGTGAAGGGGCTTGAGCAGTTGCCCCCCTTCGCCGAGTACGCCATGCAGGGCCGCACCTACCGCTTCATGGAACAGGAGCCGTTGTTCCGCTTCGGCTACGGGCTCAGCTACACAAGCTTCGCCTACTCGGACCTGGAACTCAGCGCGGAGCAGATCTCCGCCGAGGAGCCGCTGACCGTGCGCGTGACCGTTCGGAAC
>CAYFVS010000054.1:0-8672 GCA_964346565.1 uncultured candidatus Brocadiaceae bacterium
CTGAGCGTGGCGGACCTGGAGGGGATGGACCCGTGGGGCGTGCGCTCGGTGATCCGGCTGTGCCGCAAGATCTACCGCTACACGGTGCTTGATCTGCCGCACGTGATTGACGACTGCTCGGTGGTGGGTCTGGACGAGGCGGACGAGATCTTCCTGATCTGCGATATGGTGCTGCCGTCCATCCGCAACACGATACGGGCGGTGGAGACCTTTCACGAGCTGGACTACAAGACCGAGAAGGTGCGTCTGATCGTGAACCGCTTCTACGACAGCGACCAGGTCTCACTCGATGAGATAGCCGAACATATCGGCCTGGCGGTGCACTGGTTGGTGCCCTACAGCTCAGAGCCGGTGATCGCCTCGCTGAACTCCGGTCAGTCCGTGGACGAGAGCGCGCCGGACAGCCAGGTGGCGCTCAGCTTGATGTCGCTGGCACAGCACACCGCCGGGGTCAAGCCGCGCCCCCGTCGCAAGAAGAAGCGGGGCTTGTTCAGTTGGGCCCGGTGAGGGACAGACCACAGAACGCTGAAAAGGACGAATGAACATGGCGACACTGAAGGACAGAATCCACAAGCTGCGCAAGGGCGAGCCGCAGAGGGCAGCCCCCTCCGAACAGAGACGGCCGGAGACCGACGGCAGGCGCGCGCCACGCAGGAAGCAGAAGAGCGAGAGACGCTACTCGGTCGGCCGCTTCACCACTTCGCTGGGCCGTGAGCAGTACCAGGACCTGAAGCGCAAGATCCACCGCAAGATGCTGGACGTGCTCGATCTTAGCATCTTGAGCGAGATGGACGACGACGAAGTCCAGCAGCAGATCGAGCACGTGGTGGGCAAGCTGCTCGACCAAGCGGGGGTCACCTTCAACCGCAAGGAGCGGGTGCAGTTCGTCCAGGAGATCGTGGACGAGGTGATCGGCTTCGGGCCGCTGGAGCCCCTGCTGAAGGACAGCACCATCAGCGACATCCTGGTCAACGGCGCCAAACAGGTCTACGTGGAGCGCCACGGCAAGCTGTGCCTGACCGACGTGGAGTTCAAGGACGACGGCCACCTGCGCCACGTGATGGACCGGATCGTCTCGACCGTGGGTCGCCACATAGACGAAAGCTCCCCCATGTGCGACGCCCGCCTGCCGGACGGTTCGCGTGTGAACGCGATCATCCCGCCGCTGGCCGTGGACTACCCGGTGCTGTCCGTCCGTAAGTTCCGGGTGGACGCGCTCTCGATGGATGACCTGCTGGGCTACGGCACCATCACCGAGCAGATCGCCAGGGTCTGCGAGGCGTGCGTTAGCTCGCGGATGAACATCCTGATCAGCGGCGGAACAGGCGCCGGCAAGACGACCACCCTCAACATCATGAGCGCCTACATCAGCGAGAAGGAGCGAATAGTCACCATCGAGGACAGCGCCGAACTGCAACTGCAGCAGCCGCACGTAGTGCGCCTGGAGACCCGCCCGCCCAACATCGAGGGCAAGGGAGAGGTCACCCAGTACGACCTGCTGATCAACAGCCTGCGCATGCGCCCGGACCGGATAATCCTGGGTGAGGTGCGCGGCCGGGAGGCGCTGGACATGCTCCAGGCGATGAACACCGGCCACGACGGCTCGATGTGCACCATCCACGCCAACAGCCCCCGCGACGCGCTGACGCGCCTGGAGACCATGGTCGCCATGGGCGGCTACGAGCTGCCCCAGAACGCCGTGCGCCAGCAGATCTCCAGCGCCCTGGACGTGGTTATCCAGATGCAGCGCCTGTCCGACGGCAGCCGGAAGATGACTTACTTCACCGAGGTGACGGGCATGGAGGGCGAAGTGGTCAGCATGCAGGACGTATTCCGCTTCGAGCGGAAAGGACTGGACGCGGATGGCAACGCACTGGGCGTCCACATGGCCACCGGAGTCCAGCCGCAGTTCCTGGACAGACTCCGCCAGGCGGGCATGAGCCTGCCGCCTGAGATATTCATGCCCTGAGGTCGGCACAGGGGAGGATCCGCATGGGATCGGACATCGCTGTTGTCGCCCTGATCTTCCTGTCGGTGCTGTTCGCCTTCTTCGGCGTGTGGCTGCTGGTCAGCCAGCGAGGCACGGCGCGGGAGCGCGTCATGTCCCGCCTGAAGGGCGTCCGCCAGGTCAAGCGCTACGAGCTGGGCGAAGCTCTGCAGGAGAGCCGTGACCGCGAGGCGCGCCGCAAAGAGAGGCGCAAGGAGGCGATGCGCCAGAAGGCATTCAGCGACATCCCCACGCTGGACCGCGCCTTGAAAAAGAGCGACTGGGCCTCGCGTCTGAACGGCATGTTAGTGCAGGCCCAGGTGCCGGTGTCCGTTCTGAACTTCCTGGTCATGTGCGCATTGCTGGCAGCATTGGGCGTGGCCGTAAGCGTGCTGTGGCGGCGCACGTTCGATCCTCTGCTGGCGCTGCTTTTCGCCGCTCTTCTCGCCGGCGCGCCCGTCGTCTATGTGTTGGTACGGGTCAAGCGGCGGATCAAGAAGTTCAGCGACCAGTTGCCCGATGCGCTTGACCTGATGTCCAGCAGCGTCAAGAGCGGCCAGTCCATGAACGCGGCCGTCCAGAACGTGGCTGAGCAGATGCCGGACCCGATTGGCGACGAGTTCCGCATCCTGGCCGATGAGCTGAGCTTCGGCGTGGAGTTCAACGACGCCTTGCGCAACCTGATGATGCGCGTGAACACCTCTGACGTGCGTTTCTTCACCACCGCCATGATGATCCAGAAAGAGACCGGTGGCAACATGTCGGAGGTGCTGGACGGGCTGCAGCACACCATCCGGGAGCGGTTCCGCATCCTGGGCCAGGTGAAGACCCTGACGGCACAGGGCAAGCTCAGCGGCCTGATTGTGGGGCTGCTGCCGGTTGTGCTTTGCGTGCTGATCTACTTCGCCAACCCCGACTACATGAGCGACCTGTTCACCACCAGCCTGGGGCAGAAGATGGTCGGCTTCGCTGCCGGCTGGCAGTTGATCGGCGTGTTCATGATCTTCAAGATAGTCAACATCAAGGTGTGACCATGAGTGCCGCCAACATCATTGTGCTGGTGGGCGTGTTCGCCGCCGTGGTGGGCGTGTTCGTGTTCGTCGCCCTGCTGCTGGAGAGGAAGAGCGCGGGGAAGACGCTGGACCGCCTGGGCGACCGCGCGCGTGGCAAGCCGAAGAGCGATGCGTCCAGAAAGCCGCGCAAGAAGCGCCCTCCCACAGTGGAGCGCCCCGACCCCTTGCCCATCCGCATCGTGCGCGCGCTATCCCGCGGCTGGCGCCTGGGCAACCCTTCCCACAGTCGGCTGCAGGAGATGCTGGTGCACGCGGGCATCCGTGAGAAGGGCGCCGTCGAGATATTCCTGGGAGCGAAGATGGCCCTGGCCCTGGCACTGCCGTCGGCCGTGGTGGCGTTCCTGTTGTGGCGGGGCCAGGCATCGGGGGCGGCCCCGGAGACGCGCCAGATCTTCACCTACGCGGCCATCGCGGTGATCGCCGGCCTGCTGCTGCCCAACATGTGGCTGCGCAGAAAGGCCAAGGCGCGGGTGCGCAGTATACGGCTCTCGCTGCCGGACGCCCTGGACCTGCTGATCGTGTGCGTGGAGTCCGGCCTGGGGTTGGACGCCGCGCTGGTGCGCATCAGCAACGAGCTGGACGACGTGGCGCCCGAACTGTGTGAGGAACTGGCCCTGATGAACCTGGAGATATCTGCGGGCAAACCAAGGGAGGAGTGCCTGCGGCATCTGGCCCTGCGCAGCGGCTGCGACGAGGTGGAGTCCCTGGTGGCTCGCATCATCCAGTCCGTCCGCTTCGGGACCAACCTGGGTGACTCCCTGCGCATCCACTCGGAGACCCTCCGGCGCAAGCGGCGCCAGGAAGCCGAGGAGCGCGCCGCCAAGACCGCTGTGAAGCTGCTGTTCCCGCTGATATTCTTCGTCTTCCCGGCCGTCTTCGTGGTCATCCTCGGCCCAGCCGTGCCGCGGCTGATGGAGGAGCTGTTCTGAGCGACGGGTCCGGCGGCTGACCCCATCCGAGTTTCGCGCCAACGGCACGCCTTTTTTCGCACTCGCTTTCTGCCCTGCTCGGGGACCACTTCCCGCGCCTCTTACTGTCACTCCGTGCGTCTCCTGCTCCGCATAAGGTGTTCACCGGCAAGAGGATGCGACGCTACGACCGGTTCCGCACGCTGCGCCGGCCGGAGCTTGCGGTCTCCCCGTCGGGCGGGTGCCCGGCCTCCGCCCCTGCCAGTCTTGAAAAGGCGTTTCGCGTTTGCTTAGAGTCGGCGTGTCAGATGGTAGGTAACCAAGCGCGGAGGTATGGGTCAAATGGCTACGCGTAAGATGTTGACGGTTGTTGCGGCCGGGCTGCTGCTGGCGGCCGGGTGCAGCTGGGTGCAGAAGGGCACGGCGGCCGGAGGGGCCCTCGGCGCCTCCACGGGAGCGGCCTATGCGCATGCGGCAACGGGCACCAGTGGGTGGACGGGTGGCCTGGTCGGACTGGGGCTGGGCGCGGCGGCCGGCGCAATCGCCGCCGATTACTACTTCGATGAGGACTCCGGTGAGCTGGAGAAGCTGTCCAGCTCCATGGACGAGCTCTCCAAGGAGCTTGCTGCGCAGGAGAGCACCCTCAAGCAGAAGGACGCCCTGCTGGCGAAGGAGAAGGCACAGCAGAAGGCGCTGCTGGAAGCCTACGAGAAACTGCGCTCGGAGAAACCCGAACTCGCAGCCAACATCGGCGACAACGTGCGGGTGACCGCAACGCCGGACGGCATTACCTACACCATCCTCAGCGAAGTCCTGTTCGACAGCGGCCAGGCGACCTTGACCGACGCCGGCAAGGCCACCCTGCACCAGGCGGCCCAGGCCATACGACAGAACTACCCGGATGCCGACACCCAGGTGCGCGGACACACCGACGACGTGCCGATCAAGTACTCCCCTTACGAGTCCAACTGGGAACTCTCGTGCGCCCGCGCGCTGGCTGTGCTGCACTATCTGATCGAGTCCGAGGGCTTCGACCCCGAACGGCTCATGGCGGCTGGCTGTGGCGAGATGCGGCCTGTCGCCTCCAATAACACCCCGGAGGGCCGGCGGCAGAACCGTCGGGCGGAGCTGGTCGTGCGCCCGGCCCACATTAAGGTGGCGGAGGTCAGGGCCTCCGACTGACCGGCAAGTTGCCGCTCGACCCGAGCCGGGTGTCCCCATGCGGAGACCAGGGAGGATATCTGTCGCCCGTGCGCCGGCCATTCTGCTGGCCGGCCTTGTCCTCTGTCTCCTCGTCCAGGGGTGCTCTCCGCCCGAAGTTGTGCCCACCTACGAGTACGTCACGGACTACGAGCGGATGGAGGACTGTTACGAGCCGCTGCTGTCGCTGGCTTACGTTCCCCACGAGACGGACCTGTCCTGCTACGACGGCGTGATAGTGGGGCAGGTGACCGTCGGCGAGCATTGGATCGAGCAGCGGCCGCAGGCCCTGGCGTACGCCGTGCTGCTGCGCGTGCTGCTGCAGAGGGAACTGGAGGCAGGCCAGGAGTTCGCGGCCGTCGCCTCTGAGCGGCAGAGCCGGGAGTACCTGAACTGCCCCGGTCGCTGGCTGCGGCTTGAGGGCATGGTCACCGGGTGTGCGTCGGGCTCCGGCCTGATGCGCTACTTGAGCTACTACCTGCTGTTCCTCCAATCGGGCGCGACTGATTTCCAGGTCGAGGGGCGCATACTGGATGACGGCACGGGGGAACTGCTTGTGGAGTTCGCCGACCGGCGGCGGGGCCTCTACAACACGCCGTGGGGGCCGAATCCAAAGACGCTCCGGGACAAGTTCGCCATGACCGCCACGGTCCGCGACACGGCCCGCGCCATTGCCGCCTTCCTCCACCAGGCGCGCCAGGGGCTGCCCGCCACCGCGGCCAGGGAGCAGGACCAGGAGGCGCAATAGCACCCGTGGGAGCCCACATGACCGACCGCCCAGAACCCGCGCCGGTGGCCCTCTGCCCTGCGGAACGGCTCAGGGCGCTGCTGGACGCGCTGACGGGCCGTCGGGTGACGCTGATGGGACTGGGGGTGTTCGGCGGCGGCGAGGGAGCCGCGCGGTTCGCGGTGGAGAAGGGTGCCCGCCTGGTGGTGACCGACATGCGGGACGCCGATGCCCTCGCCGAGCCGCTGGAGCGCCTGGGCGACCTGGGCGTGCGTTGCGTGCTGGGCAGGCACCGGGAGGAGGATCTCACCGAGTGCGATCTGGTGATCGCGAACCCGGCCGTCTCGCGCAGCAATCAGTACCTCCGCGCAGCGCAGGCGGCCGGGGTCCCCATCACGAGTCCGATGAACATATTCCTGGCCCTCTCCCCTGCGTCCATCGCGGCGGTTACCGGCAGCAACGGCAAGTCCACCACCGCCGCCCTGCTGGCCGCCATGCTGGAGTCGGCCGGCCGACGGGTCTGGATGGGCGGCAACATCGGCGTCTCCTTGCTGCCTCTGCTGGGGCAGATCGGGCCGGAGGACGTCGTCGTGCTGGAGTTGTCCAGCTTCCAGCTTAGCGACGCGGGCGCGCTGCCCTGGTCGCCGCACCTGGCTGTGGTGACCAACCTGACGCCGAACCACCTCGAGTGGCACGGGGGCTTCGCGGCCTACGCGGCGGCCAAGCGGAACATCGTGCGCCACCAGGGCGCCTCAGACCTCGCCGTGCTGAACGGGCGCAGCGCGGTGCTGGGCAGCTGGATACGCGGGGGCATGCCCGGCCGGGCGGTGCTTTTCGACTCGAACCCGCGCCCGGGGCGACTGGGCGACGGGATGATCCTGGTGGGCGATCGCTTCGTGTGGCGCGAGGGCCGACGGGACAAGGTCATCTGCACCACCCACGAGGTGCCGCTGCCGGGCTTCCACAACGTGGAGAACGCAATGGCCGCGGCGGCCGGGGCGTTGTGCCTGGGGGCCGGTGCGGCCGCGGTGCGGGAGGCCCTGTCCACCTTCGTGGGGCTGGCTCACCGGCTCGAGCCCGTGGGGGAATGGGAGGGGGTGCGCTTCTACAACGACTCCTACAGCACGACGGCGGAATCCGTGGTGGCGGCGCTGGAGAGCTTCCGCGGGCCGCTTCTGTTGATAGCCGGCGGCTACGACAAGCACCTGGACCTGTCGGCAGTCGCCGAGGCGGCTGCCCGGCGGGTGGAAGTGCTGGTGACCATCGGGCAGACCGGCCCCGAGCTGGCCCAGCAGACGCGCCAGGAGGGGGTCTATGTGGGGCGCACTGTGCTGGTGCGAGAGGCGGGTTCGCTGCGGGAAGCCGTGCTGACGGCGCGGGACCTGGCCATGCCCGGGACGGCCGTCGTATTCTCGCCGGGGTGCGCCAGTTACGACATGTTCAGCAACTACCGCCACCGGGGCGAGGAGTTCAAGCGCGTCGTGAAGGAGATCCACCGCCGGGGCCGCGCGAGGGGAGCCTGAGGCCGGACCTTGCCCGCTCACTTGCGGGGGCGCCGGAGGTGTGCTATACTTTCGGGACATTGGCTCAGGCAGGCTGACGTGTACAAGTACCGATACGCGAGAGAGCGTGGAGGAGGTGAGTCCTCAGGCTCATGGCGAAGATCACCGTGAGGAAGAACGAATCGGTCAAGGATGCGTTGCGCCGTTTCCGCAAGCTGTGCGAAAGAGAAGGCATAATGCAGCGGGCACGACGTATCACGCGGTATGAAAAGCCGTCCGAGCGACGGCGCCGCGAGCGCAACGACCGGTTGAAGACAATCCGCAAGGCGCAGAAGGCACAGCGCTGAGTCGGTTCCTGTGGTCGAGGCGGCCCCCTGTCCCCGTGGCAGGGGGCCGCTGTTTTGCTACCCGCCGGCAGGAGAGGCGCACAGGAACCGGGCAAGCGTGGCACCGAGCGGCCGGTCGGTGCGCGCACGCAGGTAGTCCGCGCCCAGCTCCAGACAGGCGCTTTCCACCCGCCGGCAGAACCAATCGAACGACCGCCGGTAGGCGGCGCGCATCTGCCGCGCGTCGGTCACCACGCCCCTGCCCGTCTCCAGCCCCTCGAAGCGCACCCGCCCGTCGAATGGGAACTCCTCCTCCGCCGCGTCCACCACGTGGGCCAGTATCACGGCGTGGCCCTCGTAGCGCAGCCGGCGCACGGCCGCCGTCACGTCCGCCGCTGGAGCCATCAGGTCGCTGACCAGCACCACCAGGCCGCGCCTCCCCATCCCGTCGGCCAGGCGCTGCGGCAGGGGGCCCAGGTCCGTCAGCCCTTCCGGTCGGTGCTCCTCCAGCATCCGGCAGAAGGGGCGCAGATGCCTCGGATTGGCGCCCGGTGGGAGTTGCCCCAGCACTCGATCCGCCAGCATGGTCAGGCCCACGGCGTCCTGCTGCATCAGCAAAAGGTACGCCAGGCTGGCCGCCAGCGTGGCCCCGTAGTCGTACTTGCTCACGGTCCCGGAGCGGTAGCCCATTGAGCCGCTGCAATCCATCAGGAAGTGCGCCCGGACGTTGGTCTCCTCCTCGAACAGCTTCACGTAGAAGCGGTCTGAGCGCGCCCACAGCTTCCAATCTATGTGTTTCAGCTCGTAGCCGGGGCTGTAAGGGCGGTGCTCGGCGAACTCCACGTTCAGCCCGTGGTAAGGGCTCCGGTGGATGCCCACCAGGTAGCCCTCCACCACGTGGCGTGCGCGCAGCTCGAGCCCGGAGATCCTACTGAGCGTCTCCGGGTCC
>CAYFVS010000055.1:0-7426 GCA_964346565.1 uncultured candidatus Brocadiaceae bacterium
CCGACCGCTTCGGGGCAGTGCATCAGGTCGTAGAGGGCGTCCACGAAGTCCAGCACGTGGCAGAAGCAGCGCACCTGTTGCCCGTCGCCATAGACGGTGATAGGCTCGCCGTTGAGCGCTTGGCCGACGAACCGGGGCACGACCATGCCGTAGCGGCCCACCTGCCGGGGACCGACCACGTTGAAGAACCGCGCGATGACCACGGGCAGCTCGTGCGTCTTCCAATAGGCCAGTGCCAGGAACTCGTCAATCGCCTTCGAGCATCCGTAGCTCCACCGCGGGCGGGTGGTGGCCCCGAAGATCAGGTCGTCCTCCTCGGTGAACGGTTCGTGGCGCCCCTTGCCATAGACCTCGCTGGTGGAGGCCAGCAGCACTTTCCTGCCCTTCTTGGCACAGTGAGTCAGCAGCAGCTCGGTCCCGTGTATGTTCGTCTCGATGGTGCGCACCGGGTCGTCAACTATCAGCCGCACCCCGACCGCCGCCGCCAGGTGGTAGACCACCTCCGCCCGGTCCACCAGCTCCATCAGCAACTGCTCGTTGGCGATGTCGTCCAGATGCACGTGCAGGCGGGGGGAGTCGCGCACGGCGTCCAGGTTCCTGATGGAGCCGGTGGACAGGTCGTCCAGGACGAACACCTCCTGGCCCTCGGCCAGGAGCTTCTCGGCCAGATGGGAGCCGATGAAGCCGGCGCCGCCGGTGATCAGCGCGCTGGTCACAGGGAGATCTCCTCCGGCGCCTGCTCCTCCTGCTCGTCCTCCGGCTCGGGGGGCGCCTCCTCCAGGATGCGCACGTCCATGCCCCGCAGCGGCAGGCTGCCGGTGTAGGTCTGGCCGGTGAGCAGGTCACGATACTGCTCCTCGCCCAGCTCGACGTAGGCCACTTCCTCGTTGTGGTTCAGCAGGAAGATGAACGCACGGTCGGGCTGGGAGCGGCGGCGCACCTCCACTCCTGAGGCTGCCTCCAGCTCCGGCTGAACGCCGCAGTCCATACACAGCGTCCGGTAGAAGTGCTCCAGGAAATCCGTCTCCGGGTCCGTGCCCACGTAGTAGGCGTATCCCTCCTCCCATTCGTTCTCGGTCACGACGGGCCAGCCGGCGTAGAAATCCCTGCCGTAGGTGGCCAGCACGGTGGCCTTCTCGGCGTGCAGCAGCTCGCACATGCGCTTGCACTGGTACTCTCCCCGGCACGGCCCGAACGAGCGTTTCATCAGGATGGTGTTCGCCTGGTCCTCGAACAGGGCGTCTACCTCCTCCACCCAGACCCCCAGCAGTTCCCGCAGGGGTCCCGGATAGCCCCCCAGGTAGGCCAGGTCGTACTCGTCCACCCATGCGGCCATGCTGGTGGCCACGAAGCGGCCGCCGTCCCGCACGAACTGCTCAACATGGGCCGCCCAGCCACGCGGCACGCTGTAGAGGCACGGGGCGACCACCAGGTCGTAGTCGGACAGGTCGCAGTCCACGTCCACCACGTGCACCGGCACGTTGCGCCGCCACAGGCCGAGGTAATGCTTGGCGACGGTCTCGACGTAGCGCTTCTGGTGCACCGGGCCGGAAGTCGTCTCAAGCGTCCAGCGGTTCTCCCAGTCGAAGATCAGGGCGACGCGCGCGTTGACCGCCGAGCCCAGGATGTCGTCCCCCAGTTGATCCAGTTCCTGGCCCAGGTCGCTGACCTCCCGGAACACGCGGGTGTCCTCGTGTCCGGCGTGCTCGACCACGGCGCCGTGCAGCTTCTCCTGCCCCCCGCGCCCACGCCGCCACTGGAAGTACATCACCGAGTCCGCCCCGTGGGCGACGGCCATGTAGCTCCACAGTCGCATCTGGCCCGGCCGTTTCAGGGCGTTGACTTCCTGCCAGTTCTGTGAGCTGGGCGTTTGCTCCATCAGCAGGAACGGCCTCCGCTTCAGCCCGTACATCAGGTCGTGGCAGAAGCCGGTGAACGCCGCCTCCCCGCGCACGCTGGGGTAGCAGTCCCAGGAGACCACGTCCATGTGCTCGGCCCACTTGTGGTAGTCCAGCGAATCGTGGGTGGCCATCAGGTTGGTGGTGACCGGCACGTCGGGCGTGACCTCGCGCAGCACGCCGGTCTCGTTCAGGAAGCATTGTCGCACGGACTCGTCCTGGAAGCGCCCGTAGTCCACGTTCAGGGCGGGGATGCTCTGCTCGCCGTTCTCGTAGGGTGGCTCGATCTGGGCCCAATCCGTGTAGGTGTGGCTCCAGAAAGCGGTGTACCACTTCTGGTTCAGCTCCTCCAGCTCGCCGTACCTGTCCTGGAGCCAGTCGCGGAACGCCGCCGCGCAGTTCTCGCAGTAGCAGGAGCCGGAGAACTCGTTGGAAACGTGCCACAGCAGCAGGGCCTCGTGGTCGCGGTAGCGCTCGGCCAATTCGCGATCAACCCGCTGGCATGCCTCCCGGTAGGCCGTCGAGTTGGGGCAGAAGTTCACGCGCCAGCCGTGACGGCGGCGCTCTCCCCGCCGGTCCGAGCGCAGCACCTCCGGGTGGAGCCGGCTGAGCCAGGCCGGATGGGCGGCGGTGGGGGTGGCCAGCACGGCGAACAGGTCGTTCCCGGCCAGCATGTCCATGATGGTGTCCAGCCAGTCGAAGTTGAACTCCTCCGGGTCCGGCTGGAGGCTGACCCAACTGAACACGCCCACGGTGGCCACGTTCACGTTGGCCAGCTTCATCAGGCGCATGTCCTCCTCCCACACTTCCGGCGACCACTGATCGGGGTTGTAGTCGCCGCCGTGGAAGAAGCGGGGCAGTTTCTCGCTGACCAGTGGGAATGCTCTGTCCATAGGTTTCCTCCGCTGCACACGACGAATCCTGCGGAGTATAACACACTGGCGCCGGGCGGCAAAGGGCATCCTTGCGCGGCTGCGCGGGGGTCTGGTATAGTGCTTATCCCGGTCGGCGAAGGGGTCGCCGCGGGTTCATCAGGGCACCTTCCTGGGTCGGCAGAATGGCAGACGGAGAGGAACTGGCCTACGCGCTTGTCACTCCGTACAGCCTCCACAAGAGCCGCACGGGGGGCATCCTGGCCAGGCTGTTGTGGACCGACGTGCGCCTGGTGGCGGCGCGCATGTACGCCCCCACGCCGGGCGGCGAGTTCATCGAGCGCTACTGCGACGCCATCTACGACCCCGAGGAGCGCCGCATACCCCTGCGCTATCAGAAGCTGCTGATTGACTACGTCATTGACAACTTCGGCCGGCCGAACGTGCGGGGAATCTCCAACCGCCTGACTGTGCTGATCTTCCGGGGCCCCAACGCCGTGCGGGAGATCACCGACGCCGTGGGCCACATCAGCCAGCACGTACGCGGGGACAACGTGCGGGGGACCTTCGGCGATTACTTCCGCGAGGACCAGCATGCCCTGGCGGGCAACCCGGATTACCAGCGCCGCCTGGCCTTGCTGGACAAGTACGAACGGCTGAACGAAGCGGACCTGACCGAGCCGCGCAACGACTTCTTCGAGCCGGCGGTGCTGACCGCCACCACCCGCGAGATGAACGAGGCTCACCTCCGTCTGTTCAGCGACGCCGCCTACAGCGACGGGGGATTCGTGCTCGATGCGCTCGAAGGGATGGCCCCGGAGGAGATGGAAAGCTCGCTTGTGGTGCTGAAGCCGGAGAGCTTCCATCACCGCAACCCGCTGCCTGGCAACCTGATGGATTTCTTCAGCCGGGCGGGCATGTTTGTCACCGCCATGAAGGTGCTGGAGTTGGACGTGGAGCGGGCCAAGGAGTTCTACAGCCTGAAGCTGCCCCAGTTCCGCGAGCAGCTCAGCGGCATGGTCGCCCGCCGGGCGCGCGGGATCACCCGTCGAGCCCGGATGCTGGCCGAGCAGGCCGTCGAGCGCATGGGGGCTGACCCTTCCCGGGCCTTCCAGCCGGAGCAAGCCCTGCGGGCGGCCGCCCGTGCGGAGGAGCTGTTCTGCCCGGCACCGGGCCCCGGACAGGTCAAACCAGCCGTCGTGCGACGCATCTATCAGGAGCTGGAGCGGCGGCTGGAGGACCTGAGCCCGCCGCAGTCCCTCTACCAGGAGCTGGCAGAGGACTTGAAGGACGAGAACGCCCGGGCGGAGTTCGACGAGCTGATCCGATACATGACCGGCAAGGACCCCCAAACCGGCGAACCGCTCAACACGGGCGAGGAGCACCGCTGCATGGCGCTGCTCTACTCCGGACCGGACGCCCTCTCGGTCATTCGCAAGCGGCTCAAGGAACTGCGTGAGGTCTACGGGCAGAACGTCCTGCAGAACCGCGCCCACGCCAGCGACCCCGAGGAGGACCCCCGCAAGGAGATGCGCGTGGTCGGCATACCCACCGCCTGGCAGGAGGAGTCCAGGCCCTGCGACGTGCAGCGCGTGGTGGACGAGTTCCTTTCCTCGGAGGCAGACTCGTGAAGGTCATACCTCTCCAGGTCGGCCCGCTGGCGACCAATGCATACCTCGTCCTGGACCGGCAAACGGGCAGCGGCGCCGTCATTGACCCCGGGGCCGAGCCCGAGTGCATCGCCGGGCGGTGCCGCGCGGAGGGGCTGGACCCGCTGTTCATCGTGAATACGCACGCCCACGCCGATCACATCGGCGGCAACGACGGGCTGAAGCGGGAGTTTCCCGGCGCGACGCTGTGCATCGGTGCGGGCGACGCCGCGAGGCTGGCCGACGAGTGGGAGAACCTGTCGGCCGCCTTCGGGCTGCGTGGGGGCGGCGCGGAGCCGGACCGGCGACTGCGGGAGGGAGAGCGCCTGGAGTTCGGGCGGGCGGCGCTGGAGGTGGTGGCGACGCCGGGGCACACGCCCGGAGCCATCTCCCTGCTGGCCCGGGACGAGAAGCCGCCGCAGCTATTCTGCGGCGATCTGCTGTTCCGCGACGGGGTGGGCAGGACGGACCTGCCAGGCGGGGACTGGTCGGCCCTGGTATCCTCCATCCGTGAGAAGGTTCTGGTTCTGCCCGAGGAAACAGTAATATGGCCCGGCCACGGCGGGCGGACGACCGTGGGCCGGGAGCGCCGGGCGAAAGCGAAGCAGTTGCTCGGCGCGCCGCCCGAGGGGACGGACTGAGCTGGGAGCGAGGGCAATGGCCAAAATCGGTACTGCGCTCATCAGCGTTGCCGACAAGACGGGCGTGCCGCAGTTCGCCCGCCGGCTCTCCGGGCTCGGCATAGACATACTGGCCACCGGGGGCACGGCGCGGCTTCTGCGCGACAAGGGCGTCCCGGCCACCGACGTCAGCGACTACACCGGCTTCCCGGAGATCGTCGGGGGCGGCCTGCGCACCCTGCACCCGAAGGTGCACGGCGGCGTGCTGGCCAGCCGGGAGGACGAACGCGTGCTGGAGGAGCTGCGCGAGCTGGGCATCCGCACGATAGACATGGTGGTGGCGAACCTGTTCTCATTCGTAGACGTGGTCTCCGAGCCGCCCCAGGAGATCATGCGTGCTGTTGAGAACATCGACATCGCCGGGCCGGCGCTGCTGCGTTCGGCGGCCAAGAACTACACCCACGTGGCTGTGGTCACCAACCCGGAGTACTACAGTGAGGTGGCCGACGAGCTGGAGACCAACGACGGGCACCTGTCCCAGGAGACGCACTTCCGCCTGGCGCGCATGGCGTTCCGCCACACCGCGCACTACGATACGGCCATCGCCGACTACCTGGCCGGCATACACGGGGAGGAAGGCACCGCGCTGGAGCGGCTGGCGGTCGAACTCCTCAAGAAGCAGGACCTGCGCTGCGGCGAGAATCCCCACCAGCGGGCCGCGCTCTACGCCGAGCGGCGCGTCGCCGAATGCTCCGTGGTCAACGCCGAGCAAGTGGCCGGCCCCGAACTGTCCTTCACTGACGTCCTCGACCTGGACATAGGGCTGCAACTGCTGCGGGAGTTAAGCCGCCCGGCCGCCGTCCTCATCAGGAACGCCGCCATATGTGGGGCGGCGATGGCGCCCGGACTGCGTGAGGCATGGGAGCGGGCTTGCGCCACGGATCCGGAGGCCGTCCCCGGCGCAGTGGCTCTGCTGAACCGCCCTGTTGATCCCCACACGGCGCGGGCCCTGGCGGCCGAGGGGGAGGCCGCCCTATACGTCGAAGTGCTGGCGGCCCCCGACTTCGAACAGGGGGCGCTGGAGGCGTTCAGAGAGGGCGCGTCCTGGACGGAGCATACGCGCGTGCTCCGGACGCGCCCGCCCGATTGGTGTTCGGTGGACGAGCAGGCGCGAGACATGCGCCGGGTGGTCGGCGGCATGCTGGTGCAGGACAGGGATCTTGTGGGCTTTGAGGAGGGCGCCCTGGAGCCGGTCACTCAGACGCGCATACCGCCGGAGCGGATGGAGGACGCGCAGTTCGCGTGGCTCTGTTGCAAGCATGCGCGCAGCAACGCCGTCACGCTGGCGCGCGGCAGCGCGCTCGTGGGCATCGGAGCCGGCCAGGCCTCCCGCATCGGTGCTGTCAGGCTGGCCCTGAGCGCGGCCGGCGAACGGGCCGAGGGCGCCGTGCTTGCCAGCGACGGTGGCCTCACGGAGCCCCAGGCGATCCGGATGGCCGCTGCGGCTGGCGTCGTCGGCGTCCTCCAGCCGGGCGACACAGACGAGGATGAAGCCGTCATCAGGGCGGCCGACGAGGCCGGCATCGCCATGGCGTTCACCCACACGCGCCACTTCCGCCACTAAGACAGCCTGCCATGCACGAGCCGGATACAGAACCGCGGGTGCTCCACGTTGACGAGCAGACGAGCTGGCGCGGGGGCGAGCAGCAGATGCTCTACCTCGCGCGGGGCCTGAAGCAAAGGGGCTGCCGGACGGCTGCTGTCGTGCGCCCCGGCTCGGAAGCGGTGGACCGCCTGGCGGAGGCCGCCATCCCGACCCACCAGTTGCGCATGAAGGGAGAGGCCGACCTGGGCGCGGCCCGGCGCATCGCCCGGCTGGCCCGAGCGGGCGAGTACAACATCCTGCACTCCCACACCGCGCACGCCCAGATGCTCGGCCAGCTCGCCTCGCGGCTGTTCCGCGCCCGGGCGAAGGTGGTCGCCCACCGGCGCATCGAGTTCCCCGTCGGCCGGGGCCTGTTGGGCCTCGGCCGGCTGAAATACCGTTTCGGCGTGGACGCCTACGTGGCCATCAGCAACCGCGTGAAGCAGACGCTGCTGGAGGCGAGCGTGCCGGAGTGGCGGGTGTTCGTCGTGCGAAGCGTCACCGACCCCGAGCGGTTCGCCGACGTTGAGCCGCCGCCGGGCCTGCGCGACAGCCTGGGCATCCCCGACGATGCGTTCGTGGTGGGTAACATCGCCGCGCTGGTCGGCCACAAGGACCACCGAACGCTGCTGGAGGCCGCCCGGGCGGTGCGCGACGAGATAGCTGAAACCTGGCTGGTCATCGTGGGGGACGGCCCGCTGAGGCAGCAGATCGAGGACAAAGCGGACAGCCTGCACATGGA